>JAHIZN010000222.1 GCA_018814245.1 bacterium | reverse complement strand
TTGGCGGGCATTTTGTTGGTTTTATGTGGCATTTTGTTGGTTTTGGCGGGCATTTTGTTGGTTTTATCTGGCATTTTGTTGGTTTTGGCGGGCATTCACAATTTGCACCAGCAGCCGTAACGGTTGGCTTAACTATCGGACACGCTATGCCAGCAGCCGTAACAGTTGGCTTGACAGGACATGCTGTGTTATTGGTTGCAACAGTTGGCTTAACAGGACAATTTGCACCAGCAGCCGTAACAGTTGGTTTGACTATCGGACACTCTATGCCAGCAGCCGTAACGGTTGGCTTGACAGGACATGTCGTATTATCGATTGCAACGGTTGGCTTAACAGGACAATTTGCACTATCAGCCGTAACGGTTGGCTTAACTATCGGACACTCTGTGCCATCAGCTGTAACAGTTGGCTTTACCGGACATGTCGTGCCCTCAGCCGTAACGGTTGGCTTGACTACAGGTGTGCCTGCATCTTCTCCCTCGGCATAGGAATTGACAACTATGCTTCCGATAAGTATCACAGAAAGACTTACTAAGACTAATAATTTCTTGTTCATCTTGAAACCTCCTCAAAACTATGAAATTGCAGCTTGTACGAATTATTACTCATACAAGATGCTTGCTCAATGTATATAAATGTTGTCATGCTATGGTGTTTCTCATCTTTGTCGTCTGCGTTTTCGTCCGGCAATAGATGAATCGACCTTTACCATGCCCTATAACATAATTGCCTGCCTAATATTCAATCAATGCAGAGCAAGGATACCCTTCCAGCTTATCCCTGCCGTGAAGGAAGCCAAGCTCAATGATAAACTCTATACCTATAATCATACCCCCCAACTTTTCTACTAATTTAGCTACAGCTGCTACTGTCCCACCGGTAGCCAAGAGATCATCGGCTATCAAGATTCTTTGTCCCGGTAATATGGCATCCTCATGAACCTCTATCGTATCCGTACCATATTCTAATGAGTATGAGATGGATGTGGTTTTATAAGGCAGTTTGCCCGGTTTGCGTACAGGAATAAAACCAACCCCAAGCTTATAAGCCACTGGAGCACCGACAATAAACCCCCTTGCCTCTACCCCAACCACTAAATCAATCTGTTTATCTACATACTTGGCTGCAATCTCATCAATGGATGCAGCAAAAGCCTTTCCATCCATCCACAATGTGGTAATATCCTTAAATATTATCCCCTCCTTGGGAAAATCTGGAATGTCCCGGATGTAATCCTTAAAGTTCATAACAACCTCCTTATGAATATCGTGTAGATTAATACAGCAATCGCACAGCTCGGAAAATTTCACGCCGCCATGAAGCTTCGCTCCATAGCGATCAAATGGAACGCTTTGTCAGGCAATTTTTCAGATCCATTCTTTTTATATGAACAAGCCTGTGCCCCAGCATATCAACACCAGCTTGGCACTGTTCTAATACAATATAACCTATTAATGGTTCATATATGCCGTTCTCAGGCTTCATATCTACAAACAATACCTCTGTATATATTGGCCTGAAGCCCTCTATCTGTATTTTTACCGGTCCACATATTTCACCATATTGAGCAGTCTGATCTGCCAATTCTACCTCTATCTGCTCTATGGTTTCTATATCGCCCAACTTGTTTTTCCATGCTGATGGTAAAACCATATATGATGCCCCTGTGTCAACCAAAGCATCACAAGTAATGCAATATTCAGGCTTAATAGTATTTTTTATCACTACTGGTGTAACTATTCGTCCCATATTTTTCACTTCCCTGCCTACATCATATCCACTTATATGCAAACCATTTCACGCAAAGAACGCAAAGAATTTACGCAAAGAACGCAAAGAATTATAAATTATTTACAATCCTGTCGAATTTTCGTCTTTCAATTTATCAGTTATAATTCTCTGCGATCTTTGCGATTTTTCTTACTTTGCGATCCTTTGCGTGATTCGGATTGCATATAACTAAACTTAAGTATAACAAATTAATTGAACATTGTCAATCTTTTTTTAGCTTGTCCCTGAAACTCCGACATAAGAATGAGTCTCTATTCCTGTTAAGACATCACCTCGTAATTTT
>JAHIZN010000221.1 GCA_018814245.1 bacterium | reverse complement strand
TAAACAAATCAATCAGTTCCGTAGGAACTGTATAATTTCAAACCGATTGAATTTCATATATCATGCCTACGGCATTTATATTTGGATAATATTTATTTCTACCGATATGTTGTCCCTACAGGACATTTAAGAAAATCGATAGCTAATTTGCATTTTATCGCTGTATTCCTGTAGCTTAATACCACAACCGCACAGGTCGAATTCTTTCAGTGATTAATAGAGAAACCCTGCTGTCTATCTCAAACAGTTTCAACCTGTGCAAACGGAAATTCACCACTTGCCTGCAGAGAAAGAACCACAAAGGGAATATGGCAAATGACAGCTGGTGTGTAGAAATACTTTGCAATGGATGTCTTTAGTCTTCCACTTTCTGATGAAGTAGGGGCGAACGGCCATTCGCCCCTACCACTGACAGAGGCAATGAATGAAAAAGCACCATTCCCATGTTGTTCACCGAGAATTGCTGTCTTTGTACCACTCTTGACCCTTTTCTCAAAATGTACCTGCACCCGTTGCCTCCTGCAACCGATAAACAATGGTCTTCCAAAAAAGTGTCCACCCCTCCTCGCCAACCTTATGGTAGTCTGTAGTAAACCTTAGCCCCTCGCTATTATTCCATGCCCGATCAAAGTATTCAATAAATCCTGAGGTTATCTTGGGTGCATTATCTACAAACAGGTTTGCCTCCAGGTTAAGATCCGCAAGGTTTCGTCTTGTCCAGTTTGCTGAACCACACATAAACTGGTACTTTTGACTGTTTTTATTTACAATACAAACAGCCTTATGATGAAATTGTTCACCACTGGTATCTGCCCAACGGATAGATATGTTGAGCTTGTGCTTTTTTGCTGTGTTCAGCAATTCAGCAGCTACAGGACGATTTGGTATTCCTATTTTCACATGCCCAAAGGCATCGCGGTTAGCATCCATGATTATCCTGATATTTGCCCCTTTTTTTGCTGCAGATTTAATTGCCTGAATTACCCTTCTCTCAGAAAGGTAAAAGATGGCTATCCTTATTTCATCCCCATGGTTGGCAGATTCAAACATGTCAAGGATACGGGTCAGGATAGCTCCTTCTGTCAGCCATTCAATGGTGGGAACGATTGTCTTTGAATTTGGTGTGGCAGCAGCATCTCTGGCAGTAGAATGCTTTATGTCGTAGATTTTTTTTCTGAACAAAGAAAGCAAGTACTTTGCATCTCCAAGACAATTGTGTGGATTAATCGCTGACCATTCAACACAGGAAATCTCGGTATTAAGTGCAGCCAAGGCAATATCCCCGGAGGAAACAAGTAATCCGCAATTTGAATGGGCAGAACTTCCATCAGCCGGGTTAAGGCTGGTTACCAGTATTTGCCAATTACCAGCAGCAGTATCAGCAATGATCACCTTGCGATGGTTTGCCTTAAAAAAGAACATCCGTCCCATCTGCCGCAAGCTCATTCGATTACCATTAAAATCCATAATATTTGGCAGAAAAGCCCTGTCCAGCAGCCTGTTTATCCATGAAATCTTCTTAAGATGAGCACCAAGTATGTTTATGGGTGGACTATATATGAGGTTACTGTCATTCATCATGGAAAGATCAGTAAAAACAATCCCAATCCCTGCATCTTTCATGCGGTGAAAAAAATCAGGCTCCACATTTCCATATATTCTGTTAATCGGATCGGTTAATACCAGAATATTTATCTTGGGACAATCTTGTTTTTTATGAATAAGTGCATCGGCTAATTCCTTGGAAAGCTTGCGATGGTTTTCCGGAATACTCCCCTGCCATTGATTCCATAAGAAGAAATCAACGAATATCCATTTCTTTGCCCCTTTAATCAGAGCCAGCACTGTATCAAAGTTTTTCTGACAGATAATACGATTGCCTGATTGTGGGTCAAATGTTGTTGAATCGATGAGCAGATGAATATCATTTTCAGATACAGGCACAGCATGGGCTTCATGTGTGCCTGAAAGCTCAAGTCTATTAGGTTGAAGGATGTAGGAGGCAATAGTAAACATAACACAACCCAGAATAATAATTGCTTTAATCTTCATATCTTGAATGCTCTCACTTAAATATATGGAGTACATTGCCTTATAAAGACTTACCTGTTTCATATTATACCATTTGTAAGATTAGATGTCAAGCAGGAAAATTGCGTTTGCTCTGCAACAATTCTAATTAGGGAAAAAAAGATTCTCGCAAAGATCTGCAGAGAATTCGCAAAGAACGCAGAGGAAGAAAAGATGAGATTTTCATCATTTTTCTCATTTTTTTAGCCTTATCTCTGCGGACTCTGCGAAAACTTTGCGATCTTTGCGTGTCAAAATGAGAATTACGATTGCCTTGCATTATCCCTTGACAAATGGTCATTAATGTAGTATCATTTCTTATCACAATGATATTAGCTCCTTTATTACCTTTACTCAAAAATCTGAATAATTATCAGCATATCAAAAAGGCTTTATCCTCCGGAGCAGGTGTCAGCATCTCTGGTCTTCATGGATCATCTAAGGCATTTGTGCTTGCAGGATTTTTGGAGCAGCTGAATAAATCTGTATTAATCATCAGCCCAAGAATCCATGATGCTGAGCAATTACATGAAGATTTGCAAGCCTTTTGCACATCACCGCTGACTGTGGATTATTTCCCTTCTCTTGAAGTACTTCCATATGAAGAAAACCCGCCGTCTGATGAGCTTATTGGACAAAGATTTGCTATTCTGAACAGGCTCTCTAAGGGTGAAAGGCTTATCCTTGTTACCTCGCTACCAGCGATTCTTTATCGTATATCCAGCCCAAGGGATATTCTTACCATTAAGATTTCAACAGGGAATACGATTTTCCTGGATACCCTGCTTGAGGATCTATTGATGATTGGTTATGAAAGGGCTGTCATGACCCAAGAAAAAGGGGATTTTTCACATCGCGGCGGCATAGTAGATGTTTTTCCAATATCCTCTGAATATCCAGCAAGAATAGAGTTGTTTGGCGATACCATTGAATCCATTCGCCGGTTTGATCCTGCTACTCAACGATCCATTGACTTCTTAAGCGAGATTGAGATATTCCCCAGACAGGAAATAGCAGAAAAGACCTCAAGCATATTTGATTACCTTCCGAATGATTGTCTCGTAATTATTGATGAGGAGTCAATGATAAAACAGGAATATCTGAGGCTAAGGGAAGAAACAGAATCCCTGTATCAAGAGGCGGGTAATGGACCACTTCCTGATCAGATAATGCTTAAACTCGAGGATATTCTGAAGCAACAGCAGGTGCTTTGTCTTGATACAGATAGCCGTGTAGACAAATCATATCCCCTCCCTACATTCCCGCCACCCAACTTTAGAGGGAACCCCTCTGGCAGCGACAAGCTCGAGCCTTTGATGCAGAAACTCAGGGAATACATAGGGCAAGAATATACAATCGTTCTCTCGGTCAATTATCAGGGTCAGGCAGAACGGCTGCGGGAATTGCTAAAGGAGCATGGGCTTGAGGGGTCGTTGGGTCTTTCATCAAAAATAGAATCAGGCATCTTTGTGGTTGTCTCTTCCATCATCTCTGGGTTTGATTTCCCTGAGCTTAAACTATTGATTATGAGCGATAAGGAGATATTTGGAAAATCCGGCATGTTACATCGAAGAAGGTTTAGCCGTCTTACGCAAAGCATTCCTGTTGGAAACTTTATGGAATTAAATACAGGGGATTTTGTTGTCCATATCAATTATGGTATTGGCCGATATATAGGATTAACAACAACCACAGTGGAAGGAAAAATTCGTGACTTTTTGCTTCTTGAGTATGCGAAAGAAGATAAGCTCTATGTCCCAATTGATCAGCTCAGCCTGATTCACAAGTATATTGGTTCCAAAGAATCCCCTCCACAGATATGCAGGCTTCATGATAAGGGCTGGGATCGTACCAGAGAAAGGGTGCAAAAAGCAATTGAGTCCATGGCAGGAGAGCTGGTAGGAATTTATGCTGCCAGAAAGGCTTTGCATGGACATGCCTTTTCAGGGGATACTACATGGCAGTATGAGTTTGAGTCAGGGTTTGTGTATGAGGAGACACCAGATCAAATTCGAGCCATTGAAGAGATAAAAAAAGATATGGAAAGCCCTGTTCCCATGGACAGGCTTGTTTGCGGGGATGTTGGCTATGGAAAGACAGAGGTAGCCATTCGTGCTGCCTTTAAGGCGGTTATGGATGGTAAACAGGTGGCTGTTCTTGTTCCAACAACCATCCTTGCCTTTCAACATTACTCTACCTTTGTAGAACGATTTACCGGATTTCCGATTAATATCCGTATGTTGAGCAGGTTTAAGGGACCAAAAGAACAAAAAGAGATTGTTTCTGAGATAGCAGCAGGCAGGGTAGATATTGTTATTGGTACCCATCGCCTTCTTCAAAAGGATGTTTCCTTTGCAAACTTAGGGCTGGTGATTATTGATGAAGAACACAAATTTGGGGTAAAACACAAGGAAAGGATGAAGTCATATCGGGAATTGGTCGATGTCCTTACCCTGACCGCAACCCCTATCCCACGAACACTGCATTTCTCATTATGCGGCATCAGGGATATGAGCATTATCCATACGCCGCCACTCGGCAGACTGCCTATCAAGACGGTTGTTACCCCATTTAGTCCAGAGACAATCAGAAAGGCTGTTTTAAGGGAAATGGACAGGGGTGGACAGGTATTTTTTGTTCATAATCAGGTCAAAAGTATTCCCTGGATACTTGAACAATTAAATAAAATTGTACCTGAAGCACGGATTATTGTTGGTCATGGACAGATGGATGAGCATGAACTTGAAAAGGTTATCCTTGATTTTATGGAAAAAAGGTTTGACATCCTGCTTGCCTCAGCCATTATTGAATCCGGGCTGGATATGCCCAATGTAAATACCATTATTATCAACAATGCCAATCGATTTGGACTGGCACAACTCTATCAGCTTCGCGGCAGAATTGGCAGGGCACAACATCGGGCATACGCCTATCTCCTTCACCAACCAGGGATGGAAGCCTCTTCAGATGCTTATGATCGATTGAGGGCTATAATGGAATTCTCTACGCTCGGCAGCGGGTTTAATCTTGCCATGCGTGATCTTGAAAATCGTGGAGCAGGCAATCTCCTTGGCTCACAACAACATGGGAATGTGGTTGCCATAGGGTTTGAGATGTATCGCCATCTATTAGAAGAGGCTGTGAGCAGATTAAAGGGAACCAGAATAAAAAAAGAGGTGCATACAAAGATAACCCTTCCGTATGAATCCTATATCCCGGAGGATTATATCCAGTCTTCACAAGAAAGATTCAGCATATATAGAAAACTCGCATCATCAAATACAGAGGAGAAGATTCATGATGTTGAGGAAGAAATTCTTGACAGGTTTGGCAAGTATCCCCAGCCGGTTAAAAGGCTGTTGAACCTGATGAGCATCCGTATGCTGGCATCCCATGCTCAAATTTCATCAATTTCCTTTGAGGATGTGAAGGCACAACAACAGAATGCAGAATGCATGATGAAAAATACAGAAACACCTGCGTTTCGTAAGGTTGCAGGTATTTCTCCAAACAAAGGAAATGTATGTCTTGACCTGCCTGCCTTGCCAGAGCTTGCCTTAAGGGTTGTGGATGTAGTCAGCCTTTTTTCTGGCAGGGTACGGCTCAATCCATCTAATCCCAATCGACTTATCCTTAAATGGGAGGATGAGGAAAAGGGGATGGCTTTGATAAAGCAGGTGTTGATGAAAATTGCTGCAATGTAACCATTTATTTCAACTGAAACTCCGACATAAGAATGAGTCTCTATTCCTGTTAAGACATCACCTCGTAATTTTTTTTTAACTTGTGTACAATATCTAATTTTGATAAGGAAAGCAGTAGAGAGGCGATAATCGTGTCTCTATGTCTGCATTC
>JAHIZN010000220.1 GCA_018814245.1 bacterium | reverse complement strand
CTGATGGAAAGAAAATTTGCACCATTCCCCTTGAAGAACCCTATGAATCAGTTCTGACCCCTGCTATTTCTAATAAAACTCTTTTTGTCGCCTCATCAAAATCCCTTTATGCCTATAAACTTACCCCATTAGCCAATAATGGAATGCCTAATACTATCTGGAAGTTTTCATTAAACCCCACAAACTTGAAGTTTCCATTGAACCTCACAAATGAAATTTTTACTACTAATGTATTAATAGGAGATGATAATCTATTTATCGGCTCATTTGATAAAGAAGATACCAATATTTATGCACTCCATTCTAAAACAGGCGATATGCTCTGGACAAAAAGATTAAATGGCAAATCTTCTTCTTTTGCTTTAAAAGATAACAAACTTATCCTAACTACGGAAGATAGAGTTTATGCACTTAATATTAATACTGGCAACCAATTGTGGAATACTTCTATGCCTGATGGTGTTATAGTCAATATACCCCCCGTGATTTCAGGAAACTTAATCTACTTTTTTAATTCCAAAAATAGGCTGTGTTTATTAGACTTATCTAACGGGACACCGGCAACAATGTTAGGTAATATAGAGGTTACAGGGGTTAATTCATTTAGTCTATCGAATTTTGCTATCTTTATTACCTCCGGGATAGGAAGGGTTTTTAAGTACCGTATATCTGGAGAACTTATCTGGTCATGGGAAAATAAAGGAATTGGTGGAGTGGATTCAATAACATCATATCCGGTTATATCTGAGCAAATAATGATAACCGGTTCTGGAATGGGTTATTTATACATCTTTGATTCAACATCCTCTACATATCGGGTAACCACAATACGTCCTTTTACAAAGGCTATCAGGTCATCCCCTGCTATCTCAAATGGCATGATATTTGTCTGCTCGGTTGATGGAGAGTTATATGCGTATGCTTGAGGCAACAGAGGGCAACCACGGGCAACAGAGGGCAACCACGGGGGGTTGCCCCTACATAGTGGTGCTGAGACATTTGAATTTAGTGGTCTGAGGGACATCCAATGCCGTACCGTAGGGGCAGGCCCCCGTGCCTGCCCTCTTCAAATGTCACGAACCGGTACTATCACCTCAACAAGTTGAAACACCCAAAAAAGGGAGTAGGATAAATGAAAAGGATATTAATTTCCATAACCTTATATTTCCTGATAACTTCAACAACCTATGCTCAATTAAATCAATATGCAAAAGACCATGCTATTTTGATTGATGTCTCCGGAAGTATGGATGAAGACCTTAAGTTTGATAAGGTAAAAGCACTTATTAAAGAATATATCATTAATGAACCATTACTTACTCAAGGCGATAGGGTAGCGATCAACACATTCTGCGAGATTGCAAAAACCGACAGGACTGAGTCAATATCCTTGTTTTGTGGTAATTATAAGAGTTTGATCTCATTAAGGGCTTTGGTTGATGAGAAAGTAGATGTTACAGGTAATGATACTAATCTAATTAACGCTGTGAAAGATATAGGGATAGGACTAATAAAAAGGATAGCCAATATTACCCCATCTACCACTTCAGCACCACGATTAAAGATTATCTGGATTTTTACAGATAATCGGCAGCACACAGAGGAAGAAGAACCAGTGAATACAAAAGAGTTTTACCGACATCTGGATGGAATCAAGGATTATAGGAAGGTTTATTTCTTCCCAATAATCCCTGAAGGGGTAAGATATGGATTTCTCTTATATTCAATTCTAATCTCTACTGATTTGCCATCTAATGATGAAATTAAATGTTTTGATGATTTTATAGCCTCTATAAGAAATACCAATGACTTAAGTTTCCAGCCGGTTTTATTTAAGCCTATTGGAGAGGATGTGTTAAAAATTGTACCTAAAAGGCAGCCGAGTGTGAAGTTCAAGCCTGATAGAAAGATAGAAAAGGATATTGAGTTTGCCCTAAAATCACAATTTAATGGATGGATTGTAAAAGAAGCTAAGGCAGAAATGGAGATATTGAAGATAGATGCCCCAGTTTTTTTTAAGTTACCAGAGAAGAATGAAATTAAAATGAAATTAGTTCCGGATAGCATTCCTCCATTAGAACATCAATATAAAAATGGATTTGAACCTGCTCAGGAAATATCCGGCTATAAAGTAAAGATAACTATTCCGTGGGTTAAAAGCAGATATAGTTTTTTTGATTCATTCACCCAGGATTCAGGAAGGGTAGAAGCTAAAATGGCTCTTAAGGTAAGAGAGGCTGAATTAGTTCCTGTATGTATGAGTGAAATTCATGAATCAGAAAAGATGGTAAGACCAATTGGGACAAATACGCAATTAGGCATGATGAAGGTAGATTTTATCATCAAATATCCATTTGTCTATTTTGTTGGAAGTATATTAATAGCAGGTTTTTCCCTGCTATTGCCCTTAGGACTCGTTGTTTTGCTCCTTTTCCTTTTAAGAAAGCAACTCCCATGTCTTTTGACTACTCCGGAGAAAGAGAGTTCCTTCTCTCTTTCTCCATTAAGTGGGTATACTGTTAATTGTACTAACAGACATCTTGGTAAGATTAAAGTGGATATATTGGGTTGCATAAAATTCTTTGCAGGTAAAGGAGTTACCATAGGAGGAAAAGCAAAGGCTAAAAAACTTCGCAAAGAAGGCAATGATTTTGAGCTAAACATAGGGGAGGAGATTATTCACATTTATTTTGAGGTACAACATAAATTGGATAAAATAACCGCTATAGATAGTGAAGATATTTATTAATCTAAAGATTAAGGAGGTAGTTTGTATGTTAAATTTATCTAAAGGGTTAAGGGTAGTAGCTGTGTGCTTGATTCTTTTGGCTATTAATTCCACACCGGTTCTTTCTCAACAAGAAGGGACAGATAGGGGGGTTATTATGGAACAAGAAAATTCAGGGGTGGATACCACTACTTCTTCTGCAGAAACTCCTATGGAAAAAGTAATGCAAGTAGTTAGAAATCTAGTAATATATACTTTTTGCTATCTGGTAGGTTTCTTGGTAGTCTGCTTTCCCTGTATTTCCCTTTTATTCTCTTTACTTTTAAGATTTGGGCATAAGGCAAAGCGGGCTTCCCATATTTCCTGGGGTTGGGCACATTATCTTGCGTTTATTGTGGCAAATATTTTCTTCTGCTTTTTGCTCAAGGTTAAGCTAAACCTTTTAGACCCTTTCATTATTGGGACATTTTGTATAGCCGTAGTAGTTCTGGCTATACTTCTTGTCTGGTCACTTTTTGTAGTAGAAAAATCAGCCGCAGCTGAATAATAATTTGAAGGAGGACATTAAAAATGGCAAATGTTGATATGTATCGTCTGCTTGCAGGGAAAATAGAAAAGGAAGAGGGATTAAAGGCTATTCGGGAGCTTTCCCCAACTGTCCTTATTGGGTTAGGAGGGACAGGAAAAGAGGTGTTGCTCAGACTTCGCAAGAAGTTCTTTGAAAAGTATGGTAGTTTAGATAAATTTCCAATCGTCTCTTATGTGTTCATTGATACTGATACGACGAATAAGTTTCTTACTACCGAGACAAGGGATATAGTCTCTCCTCAGATTGAGTTTGACCAAAATGAGATGGTAGATGCCAGTATCGAGAGTACCTCTAAATATACGAGTAATTTAGATAATTATCCTCATATAAAGAAATGGTTCTATCCCGGATTATCGGCTCTTGGAAACTTACGAGAAGGAGCAGGACAGATTAGGGCTTATGGCAGATTAGGCTTTTTTCACGCATTTAATGTTATTGAGAATAGGATTAGAGAGGCATGTCAAAAGGTTACCCATGCCAACAATCCACAAATTATGGGAAAACATGGGATATCTGTAAATCTTGCTGATGTAAATATTTACATAATTACCTCTCTGGCTGGTGGCACAGGGAGTGGCATATTCCTTGATGTAGCCTTTTTGGTAAAACAACTTCAGCAAAAAGCCCGAACCATAGGATTTCTTGCTTTACCACGAATTTTTGGTAATGTACCAAGGTGCGACGCTAATGGATATGCCTCTTTAATGGAATTAGAATATTATAGCTATGGACATAATTTTGAAGCAGGATGGAGAGGTCTTGTGGATGAAAAACCACTTGTTCCGCCACCATTTGATTATTGCTATCTAATTGATGGTGTCAATGAATCAGGAATGAGCATAGGGGAGAAAGATAAATCCCGAATATTTGAATTGCTGGCAGATAATATATTTATTGATTTCTCAAGAAGTGATTTTGGTGCATTTAAGCGGGGTGTGCGAATCAATCTGGCTCAATATCTTCAGGATATGTTTGCCTTTGTTCACTATACCCCTGAAGCGAAAGGGATTATGACAGAAACCTTCCCTTGTAGATATTTCAGTTTTGGGCTTTCATCAATTGGTTTTCCGCTGGATAGGATTAAAAATGCCTGTGCATATAAACTGGGACTTGATATTGTCGAACACTGGATAAAGTTGGCTCAAGCACCCAGACCGACAATTGCTCTTAGGGATGAGGTACTTAAGGAATTCCTCCCGGAGATAGGATTATTACAAGGTCCATGGAGTAATACTGTTAGAAATGATATCTCAAACGCATTGTATAAGTGTGGTGATTTGGGTGAGGATTTCAGAAGAAAGATAAATGGTTGGAGAATAGAATTAAGAACTAATGTGCATAATAATTTACCTAAGGTAGAAAATACAGGTTGGAAACAATTTTTAAGAAATGAGATAGACAAACATCTCCTGATCTGTAGAATTGATGTTGACCCGGCAAACTGTGGAGAATATATCCGCATAATGGATGATAATAAAGAAGAGTTTTTAACAAGGATTAAAGAAAAACTTGATTCTAAAATAGCAGATATAGTTAGTAACCAACATAAAGGTGTAGGATTCTGCCGTGAAATATTAAAGGAAATAGGGATTATCTTTACAGCTAAAGAATTTGGTTACATCCCAAGATTTGAGTCAGAACAGAAAGCCTTAGAGGGAAGATTAAAAAATCAAAAGAAAAAATATGAGGATATATTAGATGAGATTGGGATTATTGAAAATGAGTTTTGGAAGATAAATCCTCAACGGCAAATAGCCTTAAATTTTAACTTAGATAGGCTTATAGAGATAATCTATGACTACTTCTGGGCTATCATCCAGTTTCATGCACGGAAATTAGCTATTGAAATCTGTAATGAAATCCTTGAATATCTTGGTGTTCGATCAACAAAAGAAGGGGAAGAAATAGAGGAAAGAAACGGTAAAGCAAATGAGTTAGCAAAGTTATACACCAAAATCTCAAGGCTAAAATCAGAGTTTGAAAAGAAGTACGGGTACTATAGTGAGCCAATAGAAAATCCCTTAAAAGTAGCTATTTACAGCAAAAACGATATAGAACAGAAATACTACCCCCAATACATGGGTAAAGATAAGCGATCAAAGGAAGACAACATTCATCTTTATAGCCAGAGGGTATTAGAGACCTTAAAGATAGACCTTATGAGACTACCGGATTTAATTGAAGAGGTTGGTCCCGAGGAGATAGAAAAAAGAATTGTTGAGTTAACCAGGATACAATTTGAAAAATTAGGAGAGGATTTTAATATCCTGGATATGTTTTTTACCCAGAAAGGTACTGAAGGCGAGTTGTTTACTGAAGAAAAGGGCAAATGGCAAATACAAAATGCTATTCGTGGAACTCAACCATGGTTAAGCAGGGATAAGGAGTTAGGTCAGTTTGAATTAGCTCTGCACAAACAGAGATGCTTTGTTGGTGGACATGAACTTGCTTCAGGTGCTCCTAATGCCAAGGCTAAAAACCTTATGCAATGGATAGAAAGCCAAAAACCAGCAAATGCACCACAAATAGCCTTTTATGAAACCATGGATAAGAATGAGATCCTGTTTTATACTGAGATAGCAGGCTTCCCTTTGGCTTACTCTGATGCTGTCCGACTTCTGAGACCTCAATATAAACAACTTATAGAACTACATACTGAACTACACACAGATTATGTATCCTATAAGTTTAAAGACCTATTGATGTTAACTACTCAGGAGAGAGAAAAACTCCAGGAGGCACAAAAATCATTCTTATTGGGTATTATTCTGGGAATAGTAAAACCGGAATTAGACAAGTATGAGGGAAAAGTGATCTATAGATATGATATGCAAATAACTATGGATAATTTTGAACCACAATTTTTAGGCTTTGAGGATAAGGCTATATCTACACTCTTTGAAAAAGGTGAGGTGCGTGAGTCTATTTATAAAGCTGTAGCTGCAGAGATTGCTAAATTGGGACAGGAAGATAAGCTCATATATCTTGATGCCCTTTGCAGTTGGTATATTGACAATATCTACAAGAGTGAGGAAATCGTATTACCCGGTGGAGTTCTTGAGACTAAAGCCCCTGCTGAACGACTAATATTGGTAGAAGTAATGCGAATGATTGAAAAAAAGGTTTCTGCTAATGAAAAAGATGAGTTTGGAACGGTATTAAAACAACTTAAGAAAGATATTGACAAATTTTCAAAGGAAATTTATGGCAAAAGGGTACTCCAAATACCTGATTAGCGTGAGATTAATCAAATAACATAACTATTCAGATGTGTAATAAAGGAGAAAAGGAGAAAAAAGGGGAAGTGGGGAAGATTAGTAGGAGTCAGAATATTCTTAATTCTGTATTTTGTATTTTCCCCTGTTCCCCCTTTTCTCCATTTCTCCTTATCTTACACATTTAGATAGCTGAATAATTACATAACTGAGGGATTAAAATGAATGAATTACTTCTATGCCCAGAATGCAATGAATGGCAAATTATGCCTGATGAAAAATACTGCTCCAATTGCGGGGAAAAGGTAATCTCTTTTGAATTATACCTACAAGAAAAGATTATCTATACGGACATCAAAGATGTGGAGAATTTGATCTTAACCATCAAAAATACCGGCTTTCAGGAAATTACTATTAAAAAAATAGATTCACTCGCCAGTTGGATTAGCATAGAGGGTGGTAAAGACGTTAAAATATCACCTACAACTGAACATAATGTCACGGTTAATCTTAGACTACAAGAAGTCCGCAAGGGTTCTGCCCATAAAGATGTTACCGTAGGTAAAATTAAGGTTGAAGCAGATGAAATAAAAGAGATTGATATAGAAATATTTACTAAACCAGAGTTTATACTAATCCCCAAATTCTTCATGCTACAAGTTAAAAAAAGTGGTGATATCTCAAAGGAATTAAAAATTAGTTTAAAGTTAAAACGAGGTGCACTCAATATTGAAGAAATAGCCTCAGACCAGGAATGGCTTTCCGCTATTAATTTTGATAAAAAGAATCACTGGTTGAAAAAAGGAGATTCTATTCCACCCATCACCGCCAATGTTAATCTTCAAGCATTGGACCAACCTCAAAAAGGTAAATTAAAATTTAAACTAAAAGGTATAGAAGATTGGCTGGAATTTGAGGAATTTGAGGTGAGTCGAGAAATACTGCCTGAGTTATCAATTATCTCAGAGAATACACTTGCCATAAGAGAAGGTAAAAAGCGGGAATATTCATTGCAGGTTAAGAACAATGGTGGAGGAGAATTACATCTTAAAGATATAAAGATAAATGAAGGGGTTGATTGGTTCAGGCAAAAAACAAATCTACCATTGCAATTACAAGAGAATGAAGCGAAAAAGATAGACTTTAGTGTTGATGCCGCTAATTTAAAGGTAGATAATACTTATGATGTAATCTTAACCATTCACTCCAATTGCTGTCTTTTGCCTATAAAAGAATTTCGCCTATCTATTACGATTGAAAAGATGGAATCGTATGAATATTGTGTTGCGATTGATTTTGGGACTACTAATTCCTGCTGTGCTTACTACGATGAAGAAAAGAAAGAGATAGCGTTAATCCCTCTGGATATTGCTTTTAAGGAAGACCCTTATCTCCTGCCTTCACTGATTATCTACAAGGGAATAGATGGCAAATATGTTGACTATGATGTTGGTCATGATGCTGAAACTGTAAGACTGGGTAAATACTCAGCCAATTTTGTTGAATCAATCAAAAGAAAGCTGGGGCAAGAGGAGAAACGACCGTTTAAGTTGGATAATCGTGTTGAATTGCTTGCCCCATGGCAGATTGCCAGAGATATAATAAGGTATATGTTGGATAAAGTAGAGGAACATCTGGATGATAAAAAGATAGAGAATTGTGTAATATGCCACCCTGGTAGATTCTCTGCTATTCAGATAAATGACTTAAGAAAGATTCTCAAAGATATTGGTATTGAGGAATGTTTGTTAATAGATGAAGCCTCGGCAGCCGCCATGGAATATATTCATCAGAGGCATAAAGATAAAAATGGAACATCAGATAATTATACATTAGTTGTTTTTGATTTTGGTGGTGGGACAACGGACATTACTCTGGTCAGAGTAGCCGTGGAAGGTGAAACGGATAAAAAATATATTAAAATCGAAACATTAGATGTTGATGGAGAACGAAAATTGGGTGGTGATGATGTAACTCAGTTTATAATCGACCTGATTGTTGAAAAATATATAGCTAAATTGCCGAAAGAAAGTGATCTGGGTAATGGTCCATTTAGCATTCCTTATGTAAAAAAGGGTGAAGTTTTTGAGTCCTCTAATAATGAAGATATGGATAAGGCAAGAAGAGGTAATAAGGAAAGTCTAAATTCTGCTGAGGTGATAAAGATAAGGCTTACAGAGGGAGATATTGCGGATTATACCTTTCAATTCTCTGTAAAGGTTGAAGGAAGAGACAAGATGGCTTGGGGTCCATCATTGCCCATTGAAGTTACCCGTGAAGAGTTAAATGCTAAAATTCACAACCCAATCCGCAAGGCTATCGATAAAATAAGAAATATGGTTGATGAAGCTGAACTAAAAAGACCGGATGTGATTGTTCTGGCAGGAAGGTCTTCAAAAATGCCACTGGTTGAAGAATTAATGAAAAAAGAATTTGGAGAGAGTGAGATAATATATGCTAAAGAGCTAAAAGAATGTGTAGCCAAAGGGGCATGTCAATATGGAATAACACAGATTTTTTCTGGGGGTGTCTCTTTCCAGATTGGTGATTTTGCCAATAAGACCCACTCCCGCTTTGGAATAGAAACATTGGATGAGTATAACCAATTAAGATTTAGAGAGATTATTGGTAAAAGATTGAAAATACCGGAGCAGAGTATGGGAAGAATTAACGAAAGACTAAAAAGAAAAACAGTTATCCCGGTAGTAGAACATCTTGGCATTGACAATGCTTTAAGCAGTGAAGAAATAGAAACCGTAGATGTTTATACGGCTAAATTCCCACCAGAGATAACAGATGAAGATTTAAGAAATGGCTCTATTGAAATGAGGATGGATAAAGATGAAAGTATTAAAGTAATAGCCAAGGTTAAGGATAAGGAGTTTCCCTTCTCCAGCAAGAGAACAGTTAGATACTAAACGAGGTAATTATGATTTACTTACTCGATTTTTCAGATTCTAATATCACCCTTTTTTCTACCTTGGGAGATAATTCATGGCAATTAGAGAAAAAGATTCCCTTTGAAATTGCCTTTGAATCAAAAGACAGCAATATCAAACACTACTTTGCTCCTTACTCCTCCAACCTGTCTTCTGATTCCCTGGTTGAATTTACTAACCTTGCTGAAAATTTTAAAGAAATCAATGATGAAGGGGTGGCAAAATATATCCTTCAGGCATTTTTTGATAAAATGTTTGAGAACTTCAAGATACAGAAGCCCGAACTTGTTCAGAGGAAACTCCCCCAACAAATTGAGACACCAGACATACCAAAGTGCCATTTATATATTACCTTACCTTTTAATTGGCAAGCAGAAAGAAAGGAATACATAAGAGAAATATTGAAAGACTACCCCCGAATAATTTTTAAAGGATTTTTGAATGAAATCTTTTGCCTTATTATCTATTATCTTTATCTTGATGAAAATAAGGAGGGGTTAGAAACACTAATTATGACCAAGAACAAGGCTAATCTTCTTATCGTTGATCTGCGACCAATTAACCCTAAATTTATATATCTGATATATTCAGAAGATGAAAAAGAGAAAAGGTTGGCAATTAAAGATGTCCAATATCTTGATAAGGAGAATTTAACTAAAGACCTTTGTCATCATATGGATAATCTTTTAAGGAAGGAAGATATTAATTCCGCAAAACAGGGGTTTGTTATTAGATGTTTTGGGCAAAGTAAGGAGAGTAAGGAAGGCTTAGACAGGGAGTTGAGAGAGTGGCAAATGAAAACTCCTATTTTTAGCGAAATATCAGTTGTTAATTCTGATAATGTCATTATAGAAGGGGCAAAAAAGGCAATTGATATATTGAATTCCCCTACACAATTAGATAAGATGCTTGCAATTAAATATGATTTTGTATTTGGTATTCAACTTGATGCAGATAGAATATTTGAGCTAATACCTAACTTGCATGAGGATGTAGTCTTTCCTTATGAACGAAAGAAGGCATTTTGTGTAGAGGGAGCACCTGAAGGAATTAGGGTAAATCTTTATTGCGGATTTTCAGACAGGGTAGATAGTGGCATAAGAATTGCCTCAATTCAGGCAAAACCACCAGATGGAAGTCTTAGT
>JAHIZN010000219.1 GCA_018814245.1 bacterium | reverse complement strand
TAATTTAGGTAATTGCAAATGGGAGAACCTGACAAGGGCTATAGTCTTAAGGAATTACACCCTTTGAAGTTTTTTGCATCTTTTTCGCCTTTTTTCGCCTCAAAATGAAAATTGTGTTATCTCTCATGTTTTTACTTTACCCACTCAAAATGTTATAGAGCCTTGCTCAATATCCTGCGTAAAATAACGCAACCTAAAGAGGAGAGCACCTCTGGCAGTTGCGACGAATAATTTCCACAGATTATTGAGCAATTACCCATTTTCCCTCATTTTTAATTTTTAATTCATAATTTTTAATTTTTTCCTCCTTGTTCCTGCCGTATTTTAATAAACAACTCGACTATCTTCGGGTCATGCTGTTCCCCTGCATTTTTTCTTAATTCCTCGATAGCAATCTCTTCTGGCATGGCATCACGATAGGATCTCTTTGAGGTCATAGCGTCATAGGCATCTGCTACAGCAATTATGCGGGAGATTAGTGGGATATTTGCACCACTAATTCCGGAAGGATAACCATGGCCATCAAACCGCTCATGATGGTGTTTTATGCCGGCAACTATTTCCCCAATATGCTCTCTTGGATTAATAAGATGAATATCAAATGTTACCATTGCCTCTTCTGTAGCAACCATTGGTTCGACGATATGAACACCCTTGTCCGGGTGTTGTTTTATGCTTTCCCACTCCTCATTTGTCAACTTACCAGGCTTCCTTAATACCTCTTCTGGCACCCCAATCTTACCTACATCATGCAAGATAGCAGCTAATTGGATAATACCCAATTTTTCTTCGCTAAAATCCATTCTCTTTCCTATCTCTACTGCATAGGTTGTAACCCTATTGGAATGACCAAGAGTATAATTATCCTTTTCGTCAATAGCTGAGGAAAGAGAGCTTATTGCTGATAGAAACATGTTCTGTAATTGAGAATAAAGCCTTGCATTCTGAACCATGGTTGATGTCATAGTGGCTAAAGCAAAGACTAATTTTGTATTAGGTGTATAAAATGGCTCTCCTGAGATCTTATCCCCAAGAACAATTGCACCAATGGGTTCATCCTTATAGATCATAGGGACACACATGATGTTTTTTATGCCAAGTATTGTTTCTGATACATTAATATTTTCTGTCAGTTGGCAGACAATAGGCTGTTTTTTTCTTACACATTCACCAGCCAGCCCATTATTTGGTAAATACTCTCCCTTAAACTTATCTAATATCTCTGGGGAAAATCCCCTGGCAGCCTCGATAGTCATCTCTGACCGTCGTTCGTCAAAAAGAAGCAAGAAACCACAGCTAACATCAAGAATGTCTATTGCCTTATTAATAACCTCTATCGGCAGTCTCTCCACATCAAGCACAGATCCCATACGGGTCGACACATCGTAGATCAAGGATAACTCTTCATAGGCAAAAGAAATCTCTTTGGTCAAAGCGTCGAGTTCGTGATTTAGCTCACTTATTTTATTCACTTGGAACACCATCCTTTTGTATGATCATACAAATAATGTAACTATTCAGTCGTAAAAATGGTTAGGGCAGGAACAAGGGGGTGGCACCATGGCACCTTGCAGCTACAGATAGTTATGGAAACTTGCAGCTGCGACCTGCAAGGGGTGCTGCCTTCTTGTGGCCGATTATTCTTCAGACACCACAAAGAATTTGCGAACAGTTATGTCGTCTGATTTAATTCTGACTTCTGACTTCTGCATTCTGTTATTATGCTTTGCCAATCCTTGCATCTATTGCATTAAGCAATTCTTTTGGTGAAAAGGGCTTATTTATAACATTACTTGCTCCAACAATAGATACAATCTCTTTCTCAGTTTCTCCAAATTCCATTGCAGTCAGAACAAACATATGAGTATTTGCCATATCTGGATCCTGTTTTAAGATTTTGATAGCTTCTATTCCGTTCATCACCGGCATCATGATATCCATAATAATTAGATCAGGTTTTTCCTTTTTAGCTATTTCTACTGCTTCCTGTCCATTTTTAGCTATAAATATTGTGTATCCTGCGGAACTAAGCTTTTCAGTAATAATTCGCCTGATAGGAACCTCATCATCTGCAACTAATATCTTCTTGGCCATTATGAGACTACCTCCTCTATTCTTTTTTTACAAGTCCGACAGATCAGACTTAATCATTATTCCATTGCCTCATACCCATAATTAGAATATCGTGTCTTTTTATCCTTATCCTCATGGGTACAATTTATCCGTATCTCACCGGTTGTTGATGAATATATCCAGCCACTTTGATCATTTATATCACTTTCATTCATCATTCTATCAACATCAGTAGTATTTACCATCATAGTCACATAGTCTGTATCTCTATGATTCGCCTCACTCCGCAAACATGTTTTTGGCAGTTTATTCATAAAATGAGGGATAAAGGCAGGCATAGTAACATTTATATCAGATGGAGCTGGTCGTTGCGATTCATCTAACCTTTCGGGATAGAACCCGCCATTCTCCGCATAATACCTTTTTGCCTGTACCCTAAGATCTCTCAGGGCATCCTTTGTCTTTGCCTCCTTTGATTTATCCACCCACATTGTTACCTTGGACATAACCACCAGAGACAGGATACCTAGGATAACCACAACCACTAACAATTCTACCAGTGTAAAGCCAAGATTCTTTTGAGACAACCTTTTGATAAATGACATATTTGCCCTCCTTTTTTTTGTGTCTGACTGTGTCAGACTTTATTCTATTGAAAGAATAGCCTTAAACGCCTCATTTGGAATTTCAACGCTGCCCATTTGCTTCATCTTTTTTTTACCTAATCTTTGTTTTTCCCACAACTTCCTTTTTCTGGTGATGTCTCCGCCATAGCATTTAGCCGTAACATCCTTCTTAAAAGCTGCGATTGTTTCCCTGGCAATTATCTTTCCCCCGATAGCTGCCTGAATAGCTACTGCAAACTGTTGTCTTGGGATTACATCTTTTAGTTTGGCAGTAAGCTCTCTTCCACGGGAATAAGCCCGCTCATAATATGTGAGAAATGAAAGGGCATCAACCACATCCGCTGCTACGAGAATATCTACCTTGGTTATCTTTGTTGGCTTATACCCCATGTGCTCATAGTCAAATGATGCATACCCCCGACTGACAGACTTGAGTTTGTCATAAAAATCAGTTAATACTTCAGACAAGGGGATTTCATAGGTAAGCATTACCCTGTTTCCCTCAAGATAATGAGCATCCTTCTGTATAGCCCGACGACTCTGCACCAGAGCCATGACCCCGCCAACATAATCAGAGGGCACATAAATCATTGCCTTAATATATGGCTCTTCTGCAGAAGCTATCTCGCCCGGATCAGGATAATGGATGGGATTATCTACCTGAAGCACCTCACCATCTTTCTTGGTAATAAGATACGGAACGCTCGGTGCAGTTGAGATTAAATCCAATCCATACTCCCTTTTCAGCCTCTCCTGAATAATATCCAGATGAAGCAAACCAAGAAATCCACACCTGTATCCAAACCCTAAGGCCGAAGATGTCTCTGTCTCATAAACAAAAGAAGCATCATTCAACGATAACTTTTGAACAGCTATCCCTAATTCCTGATAGGAAGAATTTATCCCTGGATACAAGCCGCAAAAGACCATTGGTTGTGGCTCTTTATACCCTGGCAGGGATATTTTTGCTGAACAATCAGCCGCAGTAATGGTATCACCTATTTTTGTGTCTGCCAATTCCTTAATGCTGGCTGTCAGGTATCCAACCTCGCCGGTCATCAGGCAATCCTTGGGTTGTAATCCAAGACAAAGGGTGCCAACCTCCTTTACCTGATAGATCTTGTTGTTGGACATCAACTTTATTTCCATCCCAGGTGTTATTTTACCATCAACTACCCTGATATAAACTACAACCCCTCGGTAAGAGTCAAACCATGAATCAAATATCAATGCCCTTAGCGGCTGATTATAATCGCCTGTAGGTGGTGGAATTTTTTTGACAACTGCTTCTAAGATATCTTCAATCCCGATACCTTCTTTGCCGCTTGCCAAAATGACATCGTCAAGCTCTATCCCGATAATCTCCTGTATCTGTCTCTTGGTCATTTCAAGGTCAATACTGGCTAAATCAATTTTATTAATCACAGGGATGATTGTCTTGCCCATATTCACAGCCACATAGGCATGGGCAACGGTTTGAGCCTCAACACCCTGAGATGCATCAACAAGAAGAATAATCCCCTCGGTTGCAGCCAAACTTCTTGAAACCTCATACATGAAATCTACATGTCCAGGGGTATCAATAAGATTTAAGATGTAATTTTTACCATCTTTGGCAAGATATTTCATGCGTATCGGGTGTGCCTTGATGGTAATACCCCTTTCCCGCTCCAGGTCCATATCATCCAGAACCTGAGCCCTCATTTGGCTTTTTTCAAGGGTATGGGTAATTTCTAATAACCTGTCAGCTAAGGTTGATTTCCCATGATCTATATGAGCTACAATAGAAAAGTTTCTGATGTTTTCAAGCAAATTCTCCCCCCATTTAATTACAAATGAGCAACCACAAATGGTTACCCACTACTATTTACTACTACAAACCTTCGAGCATACAGAATATTTGCAACCTGTGCAATCATATCGAAGTATTTTACCATTTATCTGACAATATGTCAACTGTAATTTTTTGCCTTGTTAACAATTCTCGGTAAATTGTAACTGTTTCATCCGAGCATCGCTGGAATATTGTCATTCCTGCCGTTGTGGTTAAAATAAGAATGCTGTCCACTACTCGACTATCTACCCCTCTGCTTGCTCTTCAACCCTCCGCGTCCTCCGCGTCTCCGCGTGAGCAATCTCACTTTATCTACCCCTCTGCTTGCTCCTCAATGGGTTGTTTGAGTTTAATCCCGAGTTGTTGTATCTTCAGAAGCAAGGTATTACGGTGAATATCCAGCAATGTCGATGCTTTTATCTGATTCCACTTAACCCGCTCAAGGATATGAGTGATAAACTGCTTTTCAAACTGGTTCCTTGCATCTTTCAAGGTTATCCCCTCTGTTTCAATCTTGCCCTTGGTGATGAGAAGGTCAATAGGCAGGGTTTGATGGGTAATCATTTCTTTATCTTTAGCCAATACGACTATCCTTTCAATGATATTTTGCAACTCCTGAACATTGCCGGGCCAGTAATATTCTTCCAATATCTTCATAGCATGTTCAGAAACACCCTTAATATCCTTATTAAATTTATGGTTATAAATATTAAGAAAATAATTAATCAGAACAGGTATATCGTCTTTTCTTTCCCTTAGTGAGGGCATACGAATAGGTACAATATTGAGTCGATAATAAAGCTCTTCCCTGAATTGCCCTTTTTTTACTGCTTCCTGAAGGTCAGAACTGGTTGCAGCAATGACCCTGACATCAACCTTAATAGTGTGTGTTCCGCCTATCCTTTCCATCTCTTTTTCCTGAAGCACCTTTAATATCCTTGTCTGTATATTTGATTTCAGACTGCCTATCTCATCTAAAAAAATGGTCCCATGATGAGCCAATTCAAGCTTACCTATCTTTTGTGCAGCAGCTCCGGCAAAGGCACCCTTTTCATATCCGAACAGCTCACTTTCTATCATTGACCCCGGAATAGCGTTACAATTAACTGCAACAAATGGCATATTGGATCTTGTGCCCTTAAAATGAATGGCTCGGGCAATGAGTCCCTTACCAGTACCGCTTTCTCCAGTAATCAGGATGGTTGTGTCACTCTTAGACATGACATCCATAACCTCATAAACTTGCCGCATCTGTATAGATTCGCCAATAATATTATCAAAAGCAGCAGATTGTTCGGTTTCAAGCAATCTGCGATATTTTATCTCTTTTTTCATGCCCTGACTTTCAATGGCTTTTCTGATTACAATAGATAGTTCATTGATATTAAAGGGCTTAAGACAATAGTCAAATGCTCCCAGATGAAGGGCATCTACTGCTGTCCGCAGATCATTTACCCCGGTGAACATGATAACCTCTATGTTCTCATCTATCTTCTTTACCTTTCGTAGAATCTCTATCCCATTGATATCCGGCAGCATTACATCAAGAAGAACCACGCTCGGTCTTTTTTCATTAACCTGTTTAAGACCATCCTCGCCATTTGTGGCTGTGAAGACATTATATTCCTTAGCCAAAAATAGACGAAATCCTTCAATAATAGACTCTTCATCATCAATAATCAGAATGTTTGCTTGATTTTGCATCATTTTTCCTCCATATTTAATCGTAGGTATCAGAAAGAACCATTAACCAATCTTATCGAATAACTATTCAGTAATTTCTTGTGGTGTCTGGTCTTGTCTTTGTCACCAATAAGCGACCACAAGGGTCGCAGCTACGGGCACAAATGCATATAATTGCAATTGTAGCTGCAAGGCTTGTCCCTGCTGACACGCAAGCGACCACAAGAGTTACAGCTACAGGCACAAATGCATATAATTGCAATTGTAGCTGCAAGG
>JAHIZN010000454.1 GCA_018814245.1 bacterium | reverse complement strand
CTCCTTTCAGCCTAAAATTCAATCCTTCTTGCTTCCATAACTCTTTTATTTGCAAGCAACTCTCTCGATGGCATAATCCTTTTAATAGTCTATGTTGTTTTTTCCCACCATCAGAGATTTCGTAAATTATTATGTAAACCAAAAATAATCACACCACAATCACCTCCTCATCCTCTGTTACTTTGCCTTTTCCATAAACCTTTATCCTTGGTTTACATCCCTCACAGATTTCATATATCCGCAGACTATCCTTGTCAGCATTGATGCATTTTAGCACCTCATCTGTCATCTTGTCAAGCAGTTTTTTGGTAAGATTGCATTCAAACACGCTATATTGAACCCTGGTGCCATAGTCTTCAAGGGTGTTAGCCACTTTATTTCGTTTTTTGTTATCCACAATATCATAAGAGACTACAAAAAACATTCGTTTGCTCCATTAAAAAAAGCTGACCTGTTCAATTAGAAACAAGGAATATATCCACAGATTACACAGATTTCACAGATTAAGACAATTGCCAGATGGGCTCCCTTTGCCAGAGGTGCTCTTCTCTGCAAGACAAATTCAACAACTAATATCCGGTGAAATTGTAGAGACATGCTACAGCCTGCTTGCTATAGTGCCTTTCAGATTTTTTCTGATAATCTGTGAAATCTGTGTAATCTGTGGAGTACATCTTAATTGCACAGCTCGATAATTTTTAATTCGAGAACGGCTGATATGGTTCTTTCCTCTGAATGGTTTTCATCAGTTTGTAAGCTTGTATCTTAAACAATGTCCGATAGGAGACAGATGAAGAGGTAGTACTTATTCCACTTGATTCACTGTCTTTTTCGCTACAAGAAGGATACTTAAACAAGTCAGTAATCATTTTTTCATACGGGGTAATATCACTCAACCAGTCCCTGATTTTGGCACAACTAATGGGTTTTATATCAGGGCTAAGCCGTTTAATCCACTTTTCCGTATAATGTTGATTATAGTTCATACAATAACTCATCACCTGATGGATATGATGAAGATAGATATTGCTAAAAAGCGGCGAGGTAACTGCCCCTTGAGATATACCTACACTGTTTGAAACAGCTTCTGTATCAAGCAACTTATTTATCAGGGCAAGCATTTTGTTATCATCTATTTTTGTGGCAAGCAGGTCAATCAGGATGGAATGATTTACAGTATCAAAGAATGAGGTAATATCCGCATCAACCACCCAGCGGCATTCTTGTTTGATATAATTTTCCACCCTGTTCAATGCCTGATGTGCAGATTTTCGGGGGCGATAGGCATAGCTGCAATCCAGAAACTCATGCTCAAACACTTGGTTAAGTACATTCACCATTGCCTGCTGAGTGATCCTGTCACGGATAGCTGGAATGCCCAGCGTTCGTTTGCCGCCAGATGGTTTATCAGCCTCAAATTTCAGCAAGGGCAAAAAATCATACCCTCCATTTTCGAGCAGGGTTTTAATTATTCCAAGATTATCATACAGATTCAACTCAAAATCCTCAATACTAACCCTATCCACACCCCCTGCACCCATATTACCAGCTACCTTGAGCCAGGCAGAATAGAGGTTGTCCTCGGAGGTGAGTTTTTGCCAGAGGGTTGGAGTAGGCATAGGTGTACTCATATATTCTCCTGTGCAATATGTGGAATATCAGTTGAAAATCTGATGCGACAAGGTCAAGATAATATCCCTTTTGTAGGCAACTGCTTAAATTCCATAGTAAGGCTAATTTTCTCAGCCATCTCGTCAATAAACCCTTTTAATATATCCCATACAGATTGATAGTCATTTTTCATTAAGGGGGTTAGCCCATGGGCTACAATTGACTGATTGCGTCGTTTAAGGGTATCAATAACCCTTGCTTTTTGATTTTCATAGATTTTACCTGTTTGGTCACATAACCGCAATAGAAGTTCATAATCCTCTCTCAAGCCAAGCATTACCTTGCCATCATCCCGCACCCTGCTCTCATAATATGGTCGAATATCATCTTTTAATTGATTGAGTTTCAAATCGCTTGTGTCTATCCCATATTCTTTTTTCAGCCTAATCTGGGCAAACAGTTCGGTTGCCCGATAGAGCCTGGCTACTGCATCATCGTAATGGGATTGAGCCGCTCTCCGCTGGGCATTAAGTAAAAGGTCAACAACCAGTTCATAACCTGTTGTTTGCATCTTACCCAGAATTTTCTTCAAAATAAGGATGTATTCTACAAATCCTTGGGCTTCTCTCTCTAATAAATTCAAGGCAGCAGCATGATCAAACTTATCCCAATAAGCAAAGGCTTTACAGAGGAGTCTATCTCTGATTATCCTCTTTTCAAGAGAAGATTCCAATGAATGTTGAGACAACTCGGAAAGAAGGCTATCAGCGGATGAGTAACCGTAATTTTCAATCGCTCTTTTAGCAGAATCCATCTGTAGCTGACAGAATATGCCCCACTTATCCACCATAACCGGGACATCTGTGCCAGAAGTAACCTTAATCAAGTCTATTCTTGAGCCTTTATTTAACGATATATCCCATCTCTCACCCATAATTCCTGCCAACACAAGTGCTGAAGACATAGTTTTTGTTCCACCAGTATAATTCGCTATTATTTGAAGATTGTCAGAGAATCTCTGAGTGATACTTTCAGAAAGCGTTGAAAGAACTCGGTAGCATTAGTTTATATCGTCTGGGTCATTAACCAAAACAATGTCATATTTATCCTGAGACAAACCAGCCTGACTAACTATAGACTTTCCTTTTGGATTCCCTGTAAAAGATTCAGCCTGACACTTTGGGCACTTAAACTTTCTTGTGTCACCACATACATCTCCAGTCCCATTAACCGTCTTATCACTTCCTTTATGCCCTGAAGAGCAGAAGAAATATACAAAGTCCGGCTGATATTCATTTATAGCATTTACAAGTGGCTCGCATGAACCACCGACTGAAAGAATCAAAACCTTTGACATAATCTTATTCCTCCTTCAAAATCTCTTCTACCTCCCTATGATCATTAAGAACCTTTTGGATCAAAGGCTCAATTGGTGGCAATTCATTGGTTATCACTTCCCACACAATCTCTAAATCAATGCTCCAGTATTCATGAATGAGTTTGTCCCGCATCCCAGCCATCCTTTTCCATGGAATTTGAGGGTATTTCTCTCTTAAACTATCAGGTATTTTCTTTCCTGCTTCACCTATAACTTCAAGGCTTCTTGTTACAGCATTAATAGTCTTTTTATCCCCAACAAAGCCTTCAAAATCCATACCTTGTGTAAATTCCTTCACTTCCATGATACTGTCAAGAATATCCTGAATATAGTCTGTAAAGTCTCTCTTTTTCATACAAATACAACCTCCTCAAGGATATATTTCCCAATTCTTGGCTTTAATGCCTTTTTAGAGACAAGGTCTACCTTTCTTCCAATAAGTCCCTCAAGGTACTCTTCAAGCTCAAGGAATTTGAAAAACCCCACAGGCTTATCAAACTCAACAAGAATATCTACATCGCTGGTACCTACCTCTTCACCCCTTACCAAAGAGCCAAAGATACCTATCTCTTTAACATTGAATCTTCCGGAGAAGATGGTTTTATTTGTCTTTAGTATCCTTTTTACCTCATCAATCTTCTTTCCTTGTTCCATACTTAATCCTCCAAAATGAGCTTTACCCAACCAAGTGGGAATTTTTCTTCAACCAGATGCTTAGAAAAGCCCCAGACACCTTTTCTTTTTTCAGGTAACGCAGGTTGTCTGAATTTCTCATGAGGCAGCCTTTTCTTGTTGCCTCATGCTCGATGTTCAAATTTTTCACCGCTCAGTCCTATAATTTTTTGACAGTATTACAGGATGAACGAGATACAAGACAAATTATCATGTCAATCCTGTTAATCCTGTCAAAAAGTCTCAACCTGTGCAATTAGAAATCACCACTTGTTTACAGAGAAAGAGCCACAAAGGGTGTAAACCCATCGATGCACCCTTGTCAACGGCTCTTTTTATTATGTAACTACCTTATTATTGTTGCAATATTTCCCTATAGATTACACCCTTTGTGGTTCTTTCTCTTCTCTATTGTGGGAAACTGGATATGGTATCCACACAAAACAAAAGTAGAGCCGTAAATTCTAATTGCACAGGTCAAAAAGTCTTGAATTATCGATAATGTCTCTGTGCTTTATATGGTAAAATTACAGCTACACAGGTCGTAATGTGTTACACCACCTTAACGGTTACAACAAAAATTGTAGAGACATCCTTGCCAGAGGTGCTCTCCTCTTGTGGGTGTCCAATTTCTGTACAGGTCAAAAACTTGAACATTGGGTTATAAGACTTAAAGGGGTTAAGAATTTAGTTTGCATTTGCTCAACCTCCCATATCCCACGAGTTTTAATGTCTCTTCTTTGGTTAAAGCAGAACCCGGCACCCAACAAATTTCTGCCTCACTTACCTTTTGCCCAAATCCAACCTTTCCATTTTTTCCTGGCTCCCATTCTCTTCCTACTAATGGTTCAATGTCACCCTTTAGATTTAGATTCACCGAAACAGGAAGATGTCCTGGGATAGGGTTTTCACCTGGAATCGTAAATGATGTTGTGGATGTATCTATCTTATACCCAAAAAAATCATTTGCTGACTGTGAAGAATCAAGGATTAACCTGCCAAATCCATACCGCCGTTCTCCACCAACAAATATCTCCTTGATTGCCTCTTTTATCTCCTCCCACCCCCTTTTTTCTCCATTGAGGTCAACCGTAGGTGCTTTCATAACGATATATCCTGCAAAATATACTGACTTTTGTTCACCACCTTCCTCAATCACAGGGGCAAGATATCCTGTCTCGTGTAATGTCTCATCTTCAGCCGTCAAATTCGCTGCTTCGATGGCTGTTTGACCAAAGGAGCTGATGAAGAGTCGTTCAAACTCATCGGCTGAGTAATTGCCATATTTCAGCCCTTCTGAGGTAAATCTCGGGGTCAGTGGAATTAGTGGTTTTTCCGGTTGTTCTATGGCTGGATAAAAATAGCTGGGGATAATATCGTTACGCAGTTTCTCACCCACATCCTCGTAATTTTTGGCAGTTGCCCCAGGCTCACCATAGAAAGCCCTGGTAATATTAGCAGTCATTGCCCCCCATATAGCCTTGCCAGTGATGTAATATCTTGTTCGCTGAATAAAGCCCAGCTTATGATAGCCAATATGGATAGGGCTTTTTGCCTGATAAACTAATTTGTGAATTTCCCAACTCATTATTGCACCT
>JAHIZN010000218.1 GCA_018814245.1 bacterium | reverse complement strand
GTAACTACTCAGCAGTAACAATATCACGCAAAGGTCACAAAGTAAGAAAAATCGCAAAGACCGCAGAGATTTATGACTAAAAATGAAATATCGTATAAATTGAAAGATGAAATTCTATAGGATTGTAAATAATTTATAATCCTTTGCGATTCTTTGCGTGAAATCTTTGCGTTCTTTGCGTGAAAAAAAGAGGCGGTGAGTAGTTACTAAAATAGTTGAATTATGCCTTAGATTATATCAAAAGCAAAAGAATATGTCAACATGTTTTCTCATCGAGGAATACCCCATCCGAGGACAATATCCGCATTTAGCCCCAGAATCTTAAATGCTGGTCTTACCCTTAACGCTGCATCATAACCATCAGGATTCTCTTCTATCTGAACAACCACAGAGTCCTCAGAAGAAACCTGTGATGGCAGGGAAATAAACGACAGTATTTTATCTCTGAGTGTCTTTTCAAGGGATTCTCTTGAAAGCTCTGAACACAACTCACTATTTATGTTAGAAAGATAGTGGCTCAGCCGTCCTGCAAACAACTGGTATGGCAAGGCAGCATGGACAATAGCCTCCATAGTATCTGCAGGGTTTTCATATCTTTCAGGGAGATGGGCAGTAGGCACAGAGTACACATAGCTTGAAATACTATCAGCCTGGCAAGCCATAAGGCTAAAGCCAAGCCTTTCAAACTCTGCCTGCTTTTGCTCAGGGATAAACCCTTCAAGGGAGATAATAGTTTTTTGTGTGGGATTAATCTGATACTCATAGGTTGGAAGAGGTGTCAGCACGGTTTCTGTTTTTTTACCACAGATATCAATACACCAGCCTGTGTTAGCAAAATCAGCAGCAAGGATGCTGCCCATTGCCCAGATCGGGTTTGCCCAGAGATATTTTTGTGATTCACTAATATTTTCCTCAAAACTAAACCCTTTAATCGGGCATGTGTTCTGACCATAAGGGAGTCGTGCAAGAAATCGGTTTACCATAAGCATAACCCATGATGATTGTTCGCTCTGTCGGAAGCTATTCCACTTAACATATTCTGGTCCCTTGAACCTTTCATTAAGTGAAGGAATGACCGATAATCTGGCAAATGACTTTAACCCAAAAAATCCCGGAGCAGCCGTAGTAATAAATGGAACCTGAATGCTTTGAGCCATTTTGCTTATATCTCTCAGCAACTCAATCTCATGCGGCAACCTTTCAAACTGATAATCTGCAATCATTACAGAAAGCGGGGAGGTCGTAAGCCTATCATGCTCTGGCTTAAATACATGGGTATAGAGGGTATCTCTAAGCTCATTCTTCGGGACATTCAGTATCTCAATCCTTATTTTTTTGTGAAAATCTGTCTTGTCTATCAGAAATTTTAATCCTCGCCATGCAGCCTCAAGGCTCTGGAATTCTTTGTGATGTAGAATTTCATTGAGCTGGTCACCAAGCATATCATCTATTTCACCAATAGCTGCTTCAATTGTTTGTTTGTCTGTATCTGTTTGCGGCTGTAGTATCTGAGCAATAAGATTATCAATGGCTGAGGTAGATTTGCCTTTTTGTGAAGGTGAGATATCGACCATTTCAAACAGAGAATTCAGAGGCTCTGTGCCTTCTATGTTTGATGCTGCAATTAGGGCAGGGGATGTAGGGGCTGATTGAAGTTGAGAAAACAATGGCAATTCGACTTTCATCCCCTTGATATGTTCCTGAAATTCCTGACAGGAGAGTTCCTGATTAGCAAGGGCAGCAAGAAGCTTTCGGATTTTCATTAGTCCTGTAAGCCCACTCACCCGAGGAACAATCTCTTCAGGCACAAAGGAGTTTATGCTATCAAATGTCAACTCAATCACAATCTCTTTTTGAGTCTGTCCCATTCTGCCGGGAACACTAAACCGAAGTCTGGGACAAAGCATACTCATTATATCGTTGAAATTATTCTTATTAACGCTAATGGGCATATCCACTGTTGGACTGCCAGGGGTAAGATCAGCTAACGCAAGTATTTTTAATGGCATCTGATCCGAAATAACCGTACTCCCCTCTATTCCTACAGGATTAATTTTAATATTCAAATCTTCATTATGCGTCATGCTAAGTCTCCTTGTTCTGATTAAAGTAATTGCTCAATATCCTGTGGCAATTCCATGAGATTAAACTGCTCAAACAGCAAGAATACAGAAGCCAGGAGTCAGAATTCAGAATACAGAGGAAGAGCCACAAAGGGTGTAAATTCTAAGAAATGCACCCTTGTTTTGTTAACTTTCCCTAAGATATTTACACCCTTTGTGGCTCTTTCCCTTGTAATCGTTTACCTGTTGTTAATTGTGGCTTGCAGCATCCACAGGTTATTGAGCAATTACTGATTAAAGCTTCTTAAGATACAGCTAATTTTTTCCCTGTTGTCTTTATATACCTTCTCTGTAAGAATAGACATAAGACAATATCCAGTATTTTTGGATAACACATAAACCCGATATTGATATAGCAGTTGGTTTTCATCAGCATTCCAGCAAAACTCTACTTGATACGCTTTTTGTCCATTAGATAGAACTATTTCCTCTTGTTGTAAGAGACAATACCCTGTCAGATGTTTTTGCAACACCTCAAGTTGTTGTTGAGCATATTCAGCAGCAGAGCTAACGCAAACATTCTCTTCAACGGCAATCTGAATGCTTATCTGTTCCCCCTGCTCTTGTGTGTCTGATAATAAATAGCTTGTCCTTGATAACCAATCGCAAGGAAGATTCAGGCTAAATCCATTGGCTGCAAAGACATGACCCTCTGGATCCTGTGGTAGGGTTTTTGACGACTCATCGGATTTTTTAGAAAATTGAACTGGACTGAAAAAGATGGGTTTTTCCCCTTCCTGATTGTTACAAGCAATTTTATCCTCTGATTGTTCAGGTTTCTTCTCCTTATAGAACATTTCTTTCTTAAAATACATCAGACCTATCCTGCAAACCGAAAACTTTTCATTATCTCATCAAATTTTTGACGATTATCATCAAAGGTTTCCTTAATGGCTGTTCCGGTAATAACAATAATCCGCAAGCCCTTCAGGAGGTATTGCTGCATTTGCTTAAATATCTGGCCGGTATCCGGATGCTGCCAGGTAAAGATTATACGACAGCCTTCCATGTCATTCATCGGAGCATCTTCCTGTAAATCTATTGAGCAGTCTTGGAAACTATTCAGTATGTTTCCAATCTGAGCATCCACATATTCCTTAAGCTTCATCTTCTCACCAATGGCATCCTGAGTAACAACAATACTATGCTGAAAGCCTTGCTTGCCATTATTGGATGGAAGCTCTACCATGGTAACAACCGAATAGTCACCCCATTTTTCCGGGATCTCTAAAAGAAAATCATTGTGTTGAAATGCTGGCATAGCGATATTTCCTCCTGTGTTGATTTTGTAGATTATACCAAGTCGCATCCAATCGCTAACTGCGTTGGTCTCATTTTTTGTAACTGCTCAATAACCTATGGCAATTCGCAGGATGTTGAAAGCAACAGTAACTATTTCAGGCAGCAAGAATACAGATGCGGAGAAAGAGCCACAAAGGGTGTAAATTCTAAGAGATAAACCATTATCGGGCTCTTCTCATTTGCGGTTACTCCTGTTTCGTTATTGTTCGCAATTATTCTCCCTAAGGAGTTACACCCTTTGTGGTTCTTTCCCTTGCAAGTGTTCATCTATTGTTAATTGTGGCTTGCAAAATCCACAGGTTATTGAGCAATTACCATTTTTTCATTATCTGCAATCCATGTTCACCCACCCTGATATATCCTTGTTTGTATTTTCGCCAATCATGATGACATATAATTATTTGTTGAAGATTTTGATCTGTTATCTGTGTATAATCTGCAAAGATTATAGCCGCAGATTCTTTTTGCGGGACATTAACCATTATTTCTTTTTTTTCTTTACCCTTAAGAGCAAGCTTTATAAGTTGCTCTTTTGTCAGATTATTTCGATATTCTGATTCAAACCATGCATCTGGCCCAAGTTGAAGGATAGCCTTTTCTTCACTTTGGCTGACCAATATAATATCTACTGGAAGCAGCATATCTTCATTGACATTATCATCACACTGAAATGTTAATTTTACCTGAGGAACACAGCCTGACACTATCCACAAACTTGTTATAATGACTATTATTCGCAGAAAATTCATGCTTAACCCCCTTGTGACTTAAAGGCAGACTGATTACAGTATCCTGTATCTATCAATACAGCCCTCTTTTCAACACCTCTGAATAGGTAGATTACACCGTAAATTATAGCAGAAACAGAAGAGTATGTCAACATATTTTACTATCAAGATTATATATGGAATCCGATAAATAACTTGATATGTCGTAGTTGTAGGGACAGGGCAGGGGTGTTACCCCTTTGTCCCTGTCCGTGAAGGCAACGAAACAACGGAAGGAGGCAGCACCTCTGGCAGGGATGTTCCTACGAGGTATGTGTTCCAACTTAATCTTGATTGGGTTCGGTTTGATCTATTGCCACGGAAATTAAACATGGAGAATTGCCAGTGCAAAATCCCAAACTTAACTCACCCCAACCTCACAATTTATCACAAGTCGTTATAAATTATGAAGTTATAGCAAAATTAGGCTTATTTAGCAACAAATCTATTATTTAATCCTTAAATAAACGCTATTTTAGCCCACTTTTCAGGCTAATTTATTTCTTGAAATTAAAATAAAAATATTGTTCAAAATTACAACATCCCCCTAATTTTTCTCCTTTTTCTCCAGCCAATCCTGAACATGTTGGATGATTCTAAGACGCTGAGTAATTTGAGACTGCGATACTTCGAATAGTTCTTCGTCTTTTGTAATTCGACGCAAAGCCCGAACGGCATATCCATATGGATGCGTAATGTGATTTGCTTCCTCTCCTATTTCATCAGGTAGAGATTCGATAAATTCTATAAGTATTTTAGCAGCTTGAAGGCTCCCAAATTTAGCAAGAGTTACCACACAAACGATTTTAACTTGATCAGAAATATCTTGATCTTTCATTCGGATTTCTAAAAGTGGAAGTGCCTTTTGGGGTGCATTTATCAGTGTTTGTACTTCTTTTGTTTCGAGCAAAAGACATTCAACAGTATTGTGGCCACTTGCAGCAAAAATCTTCGCTTTCATAAAAAAATCTTCTTCTTCGATACTTTTGAATGCTTCAAGAATTGATGATTCAATCATAGTATTCTCCTTTCCATTTTGGTTTTTTATATTATTAGTTGGATTACATGCGAATAGTAATCCAATTATTGAAATAATGAACAAATAATTGAGAAATACCTGGTGATTTTTTATTAACATTACTTTGTCCTCTGTTTTTAATACTGTTGAAGTCGATGTCCATTTGGGCGATCTGTGTGGTAGTATTCTATGCCCGTAGATGGATCGTCATAATATCCCGGTGGAACATCCTGAGGTGCATGTTCATATTGTGGCATAGATCCCCATTTGCTTTCGATCCTATTTGGATTGCCGCTACCATCAACCCCTCGGACAATCCCAGTATGTGTAATCTCACCGTTAGCATCACGGTAAACTACACTATCACCAGACTGGACTGGTTGAACCTGTCCATGACCTACCTGCTCATAGCCATTATCATCCAATATGTTTTGTACCTGATTATTATTAATCCAACCCTCTCCATCAGTAAAGGTAAATCCATGGCAATCATACTCATCCGATGCAGGGGCTACTTGTTGAACTTTTCCGTCCAGACCCCAGTGTTGGATTGCTGCATCAGATGCTGTTTGAGAGGGAGCTGGAGTCCCATGTTCATAGAACTCTACTTTTCTGCCTTTATCTGTATAGTAACCCGTAGTCCTTTGAGGTCCACCAGATGCAATAGTTGCTCCTACCGCTGCTCCAACTATAGCCCCAACAATCCCCCCAATAATTGCCCCCGGCAATCCGCCAATAGCCGCACCCATCACTGCACCAAGAATTTCACCTACAATCCCTCCAACAATTGCCCCAAACATCCCACCCCGTCTCTTTGTTTTAACTGCAAAATTAGGTGCAGCTGCTCCTGCCGCAGCTCCGGCTGCTCCTGCACCACCACCTCCTGCCATACCAATCAGCACTGTAGGGCAACCCATCATAATAGTATCCGGCGGACCAATGCATGTAGCCATATCACCCATACAGGCAGCAGGCATATTACCAATCAGCACCGTAGGAACACCCATGGTAATTGGTCCTCCTACATGAGGAATAGGGGGTGTGCCAGGGGTAACCATAGGGCATACATGCATATCTCCGATACGGGCAGCTGGCTTTCCTCCAATAAGCACGGTTGGAAAGCCGATAATAATAGTCCCTCCATGCAAAGTTGAATCTCCTATTCTGGCTGCCGGTTTACCCATATTACCCCCATCAGTTGTAAGCGTTCAGCCGTCAGCTATCAGCAATTAGCAAAGACCATAAAATCAAGATAAATGAATCGTTCCTAATTTTACGCCTTCCTGTGCCAGGAGTG
>JAHIZN010000217.1 GCA_018814245.1 bacterium | reverse complement strand
CCGTTATCTTACTCCCGGTTGCTATCTTACGCCCGAGCGACATCTTACGCAAGAGTGGTATCTTCCGCCTGAGTGTTATCTTGCTCACGGTTACTATCTTCCGCCCATCTGTTATTTTCCGCCCGGTTGCTATCTTCCACCTGAGTAATATCTTACGCTCTCTTGTAAGGCTAACCAGTGATTATACAGTTTTTCTGTACTTTTGCAAGTATATCAAATTTAGTCCCAAAGGTCAAGAAAAAAATTGACAAAAAACAATAAATATAGTATAATTCTTTCTGGCTAACATTACTTTTTACATATTAGACAGAAAAAGGGGCTAATCTTCCATGATTGATATTCCAAGAGATGCGTTGCTTCAATATAATTCAATACTGACTAAAAAATCAATCCCTATCTCCTCTCAGCATTATTATAGGCAATGGTTGAGATACTATCTTGATTTCTGTCATAAATATGGCTTCAGTCATTCAATTAGGGAAAGTCTGGTTCAGTTCATAGGGAAATTACAGGAAAAACACCAGCCACAACCACAGCAAAATCAGGCAGCCCAAGCCGTATCTTTTTATTATGAGTTGTTGCAAGCCGGTGTTAATTCAGCGGATGGAGAGAATATAGTTTTAGACGCAGAAACTCACCCGCGTTTAGAACAGAAAGAAAAAATTTTATCGTCATCCTATGTGCAAACATCTCAGATACAGGTTCAGGGAGATTCACGAATCCCCGAAAATTCAGTTGCTGAACAGTGGAAGAATACTTACGCAGATATATCCGCTGAGATAAAGATAAGGCATTATTCTCCAAGGACATTAGAGGTATATGTAATGTGGCTGAGAAAGTTTCAGGGGTTTACCAGAAACAAATCACCTCTTTTACTTTCTTCTGTGGATGTAAAAGAATTTCTCAAATATCTCGCCGTCGAGCTAAATGTTGCAGCCTCTACGCAAAATCAGGCATTCAACGCACTTCTTTTTTTGTTCAGGCATGTGTTAAAAAAGGATTTTGGTGACTATAAGGATTGTGTGAGAGCAAAGAAAAAACCTTATATACCGGTTGTATTGTCGCGAGATGAAGTAGAAGCGATTCTGACACAGATTTTATATCCTTATAATCTTGTGGTGAAGCTTTTGTATGGCTGTGGTCTGCGATTATTTGAATGCCTTAATCTCCGTCTTCACAATTTCAATTTTGATGAAAGTATCCTGACAGTGCATGATGGCAAAGGACAAAAAGACCGCACCGTTCCCTTGCCGCAAACAATTGTGCCTGAATTAATAGCTCACATCGAAAGGGTGAAGAATTTGCACCAAAGGGATCTTGATACGCATTACGCAGGTGTGTTTATGCCTGGTTTGCTTGAAAAGAAGTATAAGAATTGTGGAAAGGAGCTGATATGGCAGTGGTTCTTTCCAGCAAAGATGTTGACCTTTGTTCCTGATTCAAAGGAATTCAGGAGATACCATCTCCATGAGTCTCATGTGCAGAGGGCGATTAAAGAAGCGGTCAGAAAAACGAATATTCTGAAGCGGGTCTCATCCCATAGTTTCCGTCATAGTTTCGCTACCCATCTTTTGCAGTCCAATTACGATATCCGTACTATTCAAGAGTTGCTGGGGCATAGTGATGTAAGGACAACGATGATATACACCCATACGATTAAAAGCCTGACTGTCAAAGAGGCTAAAAGTCCACTTGATTTTTGAAAATTTTTGGCATGGTTCAAGACTGTTCATTGCAGGAAAACTATGGACATCGCCTATTTATTGAATTTTCTTTGGTCTACCCATAGGTTTTGCCATTAATATTCGACCCAATAATCCCTCTACTCTTACTTCAAAACCTTTATCACCTACTGGACGACCTGTTGAGATATATCCCCTGATTTGCGTCATCATAATCTCATCATCTCCAAAAATAGGCGATGTCCCCCGGTTTGATTCCGTCCCCGGTTTGTTCCCGGTTTGTTCAAATTTTAGTTGACAGATTGTTCTATTTATGCTACTATTATTTTTTATGACAGATAGCAAGAGTTGTTGCTTCAGGGATAGTCTATCATATTACTCAGCAAGACAATCGTCGGCAGGAGAATTTGAAATTATGAAGAAGTTTGTAAGTGTTTTTGGATTTTTGATAGTCTTGATCCTGATTACTTTCCAGTTTCAAGGAAGAGGCTGGGCAACAATTACTGTCACTGGTGGTATAATTGGCACAAGTACCACATGGACAGCCGCAAATAGTCCTTACCTCATCACCGGCGATGTCTTTGTCAAAGGTACGGACACTCCGACACTGACCATTGAACCAAATGTAACGATAATGTTTGCAGCAAAGACGAGTTTATACATTGGTGGCACAAGTATTAATGATAAAGGCAAATTGATAGCTGATGGCAGTTTAGGAAAAATCACCTTTACTGCTGATGGCACAACCACCGCAGGTTACTGGGGTGGCATCTATTTTGATAATTACAGTGATGATGGAAGTTACTTGAAGAATATAGTGGTAGAATATGGTGGATATAATTGCGACGCTGATATTTACTGCGTTTCTGCCTCACCATCGATTCAAGACTCTATCATCGGAAGTAGTTCCCAACATGGTATCAGATGCAATAATTCTTCTCCCATGATAAGTAACAAGATTATCAAAGATAACTCATCTCATGGTATTCATCTTGAAGGTAGTTCCATCCCTACCATGATTACAAATACCATTACCAACAATAATTATGGTATTTATTGTGCTGGCAATAGTTCTTCTCCTACCATTACCACAAATAAAATAACCAACAACAAATCTTATCCTGTTTGCATAGGAGCCAATTCAGTTCGTAAGGTATTTAACAATACCTATTCAGACAACAACCCTAATGCCATTTATGTGCTCAGTGAAACCATAGATACCTCTGGAAAAATACAGGGACACATCCCAGATTTTTCTGGGGAATATGGGATGTGTCCCAATCCTGTTCGGAATGATTTGGCATGATTCTTGCATGTGCTAAGTTAAGGCACTGTAACTCCTTGATATTAAAAATGTTAAAAAAATGAAAAAAAATTCTAGACATTTCTTCCTTTTTATGCTATAATTGAATCATGGATAATGATTCAATAAAAACTGGCAAAAGACATAAAAAAGACCCTATTCAAGAGAAAGACCTGCAAGGGGTTAAGCTTATTCATAAGTTTATTCCTCTACTTGAACGCTTTCATTCGATT
>JAHIZN010000216.1 GCA_018814245.1 bacterium | reverse complement strand
CTTCATAGATACAACCATGTTTCCTATAGATTACACCCTTTGTGGCTCTTTCCCTTTTTGTTGCAATAGCTATTAGCTAACAAGCTCCCAAATCGCTAACTTAAATTGAAGGAAATTATGATTCCGTTTGAAGCAGCACAAGAGCACCTCTGGCAGGTCGCAGCTACACAAAGATTCCCACACATAACAATCGATCGCATCGTAGTTGCAGGGTGCCAGGGGTGCTACCCTCTTGTCTCTGCTGATACAAAGGTAGGAATTTATGAATAAAAATGCAGCCATAGGCATATTTGACTCTGGTGTTGGTGGGTTAACAGTCATGGCAGAAATAATAAAGGCTCTCCCCTGTGAAGAAATGATTTATTTTGGTGATTTAGCCCGAACACCGTATGGCTCAAAATCAAAGGAAACAGTCGTCAAATTCTCCTGTGAAATTGTTCAGTTTCTTATCTCTCAGGGGGTAAAGGCAATAGTTGTTGCCTGCAATACTGCCTCAGCCTCTGCCCTTGAAGAATTAAGACAAAAGTTTTCGTTGCCTATTATTGGTGTGATTCTACCGGGTGCACAAAAGGCTGCAGAGGTTACACAGACCAAACGGATAGGGGTAATAGCCACCAGATCAACCATTGCTACTGGGGCATATGTCAAGGCAATTCAATCCCATGACCCGCAAATTCATGTTATTAGCCAGCCATGTCCATTGTTTGTTCCATTGGTGGAAGAGGGCTGGTTAAATCATGTTGTAACAAAGGAGATAGCCAAAGAATATCTTTTTTCGCTAAAGGCTAATAAGATTGACACCATTATTCTCGGATGTACACACTATCCATTTTTACGCAGTGTTATTCAGGATATTATGGGCAATGAAGTTACCCTGATAAACTCAGCAGAGGAAACTGCGAGGGTAACTAAGGAAATATTATTTTGTGCCGGGCTGCTCTGTACGATGAGTCAGGACAAGAGGCACAGATTTTATGTCAGTGATGAAGGCTCACGATTTATCGAGCTGGGAGAGCAATTTCTAAAAGAAAAGATTCGTATAATTACGCAAATAGATTTAGGCAAGGGGAATCCATATGTATAAAGTAATGGTTGAAAGAGAATTTAGTGCAGCCCATCATATCAATGAGTATCAAGGTGAGTGTCAAAGACTTCATGGACATAATTGGCGGATACAGATAATAGCCTGTTCCAATATCCTTAATAAATTGGGAATAGTGGTTGATTTCAGGGATATGGAAAATGCCCTTGATAAGGTTATTCAGCCTTTGGACCATCAATGCCTTAATCAGTTGTCTGAATTTTCCGAGAAAAACCCTACCTCAGAGACAATTGCTGAACACATTTACACACAATTGACGCTTCTATCTCCAAACATACCTGTTGCCGAGGTGAGAGTATGGGAAACACCAACAAAATATGGAGCATACTGCAATTAATCAAGGCAAGTTGATACATGAGAAGAGAACACGAATTGCACGAATTAAAAACATCCATATGCCTGCTTTCTGGCGGGCTTGATTCCATAGTAGCTGCTACCATGGCTGTTCAACAAACAACGGTATTGTTGTGCATTACCTTTGATTATGGACAGAGGGCAGGAAAACAAGAGATAGAGTCAGCAGACAAGGTGTGTAAATATTTGGGGATTCCACATCGTGTGATTACATTAGATTGGCTTGGACAAACAAGTAGTGCTATACTTCAGAAAGAAAGACAGACAGGGACAAGCCTGACAGAGGTGCTACCTTCTGTCTCTACAACAAAAAAAGAGGAAAGGGATGTTCCAGAATTTAGCTTTGAAAAAAGTGACCCAATCCAAACAGCTAAGGCTGTCTGGGTACCGAATCGGAATGGTGTCTTTATCAACATTGCTGCCTCATTAGCCGAAGAAATGGATGTAAATATAATTGTGGTCGGGTTTAACAGGGAAGAGGCAGAAACATTCCCAGATAATAGCCTCGAGTTTGTTCAGGCTATTAATCAATCGCTGTCTTTTTCTACCTTGCATAAGGTTCAGGTAATGAGTTTTACTCAAAAGATGAATAAAAAGGAAATAGTAGAATTGGGAAAACAAATATCTGCCCCTTTTCATCTCTTGTGGAGCTGTTATCTGGGAGAAGATAAGATGTGCGGAAAATGTGAAAGCTGTCAAAGGTGTATCAGAGCGTTTAAGCTGGCAGGATCTTTTGAAATGATAAAGCCTCTTCTCTCGATTTGATAACCAATGGAGATTTATACGATGATAGCCACTCTGTCAGAAATAGCAAAGCTGGTTGAAGGGGAACTGCTTGGTTCTCCAGATATTAAAATATCTGGTGTATCTAACATAGATGAGGCAAAAGGAGGGAGCCCCTCTGGCGGAGGGAGCCTCTCTGTCAGAGGAAGCTCTTCTGGCGAAAGCAGCACCCAGGGCAAGGAACAGATCGTTGTAGTTGTTAACCCTAAGTGTTTGAGTCAGGTAATTCATGCATCAGCCGTCATCATTCCTGAAGATGCAGATGACTCTCACTTACCAGCTATTCGAGTCAAAAATCCAAAGTTGGCATTAGCCTTGTTGCTCAATCTATTTTATCCCCAGGAAAAACCTACCCCATCTATTCATCCATCAAGCATTATTGCTGCTGATGCTCAATTGGGCAGGGATGTAACCATCTACCCTCATGTAGTTGTTGACAAAGGGGCAATAATTGGCGACAGTGTGATACTCTATCCATTTGTATATGTTGGCAAGGCTGCACAGATTGGGGATGAGACAATCATCCATAGTCAGACAACCATCTATGCTGATACCATCATTGGAAAAAAAGTGATTATTCATGCCGGGTGTGCTATTGGTGCAGATGGTTTTGGTTATGTCAAGGTAGACGAAACACACCATAAGATTCCACAAACAGGAAATGTTATTATTGAGGATAGGATTGAGATCGGAGCAAATACAACCATAGACAGGGCAACAATGGGATCTACTATTATTGGAAACGGGACCAAGATTGACAACTTAGTTCAGATTGGGCATAATGTTAAAATTGGAAAAAATTGCATCTTAGTAGCTCAAGTAGCTATTGGCGGAAGTGCGATAATAGAGGATGGGGTGATTATTGCTGGAAAAGGAGCAGTTTCAGACCATGTTACTGTTGGACATCATTCCATAGTTGGAGCAAAATCTGGTGTAATGAAGGATATCTCTCCCAGAAGCATGGTCTCTGGATTCCCTGCCAGACCATATCGAGATGAATTGAAACAAAAAGCATGTATAGAAAAGCTGCCAGGGTTGTTTAAGGAGATAAAAGGGATAAAGGAACGGTTGAAAACATAGTTTGAACAGTTTGTAGTAACTATTCAGCTACTGTGATTTTTTAGTGGATTATTAGCCAGCAGCTATTGCAACGAGAAGAGAAAGATCCACAAAGGGTGTAAATCTTAAGAGATGAACCATTGTCAACGGCTCTTCTTGTTTGCAATTACTCCTGTTTTGCTGCAATTCTTAGGAGATAAGGGGATAGAGAATAGAGAGATAGGGAGATAATGGAGAAAAGGGAGACACCACCGATATTTACACCCTTTGTGGCTCTTTCTCTGTAAAAGCGTATTGACTGATTTCATATCATGTGTGAAAATGAGATACCTGAGTAGTTACGAATAAAGAAAGGATTCACCACTGAGATACAGAGGCACGGAGAATACGAAGAGAATCCAGAAAATACAGAGTCACAACTCTGTTTTTCAATCCGCACATGCCACAAGCAAGTGCAACACTATTGTTGTCAGATCATCAACTAATAATTGGGGATAGCGACATATATCGTGTCAATCTTCTTTTACGCAAGGGAAAGAACCACAAAGGGTGTAACTCCTATCGATGTAACCTATTGTCGGATTCTTCTCATTTGCAATCACCTTAAGTTTCGTCCACAATTATTTTCCCGTAACATTTCAGCTAACCGCAGAGACGCTGAGACGCTGAGTATGGAAATTAATCAAATAACAGAAATCAGAACACAGAACACAGAAAGCCAAAGAAGAAAAATCTGTAGTCTGTGTCATTTATGCTCTGTAATCTGATTTATTCTCTGCGTCTTTGCGCCTCTGCGGTGAACTATTACATTTTCCCTAAGTGTTTACACCCTTTGTGGTTCTTTCCTCTCCTGTTGCACTTGCTACTGGCTAACAAGATTCCTGTGTCTCTATGGTGGTGATTTTTTCTTTCCGACTCTTCCGATAGTTTGTGAAAACAGAAAGCCAAATGCTTATTTCAAAGAGAAAAAGCATGGGTAAAGCCATCAGTAGCTGACTAAGCACATCTGGTGAGGGTGTCATGATTGCTGCTGCAATAAAGATGATTAATATGGCATATTTTCTTTGTTTGTGCAGCATCGAAGGATTGATTATTCCCAGTTCGTTTAGGAAGAGGAGAATAATTGGCATCTGGAAAACAAGCCCAAAGCCTAACAGCATACTGCCTGTAAATGAAACATATGACCGCAAGGAGATCATCGGGGTTATTGACTCAGTGGCAAATCCAAGTAAAAACTTTACGGTTACCGGCAGGATGACAGCGTAACAAAAATATGCCCCGCCAACAAACAACAGAAAGGAAAATGGTGCATACAGAAAAACATATATTCTTTCTTTTCTGGTTAAGCCGGCAGCTATAAACCGCCATATTTGAAAAAGCACCACTGGAGAAGAGATAAATATCCCGCAAAAAAAAGCAACAATTATATAAACCATGAAGGCTTCGGTTGGCGTAAGAAAGACAAGCTGCTTACCTACAGGTTTAGCAATCAAATTAATAATGGGTTTAGCCAGCAGCCAATAGGAAAGACCGGATGTGATGAAGACAAGGATAACACAAACAATCAATCTGTGCCGCAACTCGTCCAGATGCTCAAAAAAGTTCATTTGCTTTATTTCAGAACTTGTATTATTATTCATAGTATCGTGTCAACCTTGATTTGACGCATAACAATTCAACCTGTGCGGTTGTTGATAATTGCATCAAGCCTTGTTAGTCAGTAGCTATTACAACGAGAAGAGTCAGCACCTCTGGCAGAGAAAGAACCACAAAGGGTGTAAACTTAAGAGAAATAATTGCAGCGAAACAGGAGTAATTGCAAATAAGAAAAGTCTGACAAGGGACAGAGTCTCTTATGATTCACACCCTTTGTGACTCTTCCTCTGTATTTGCGTGCTATTGTTATGCTTCTGTGGCTTAATGCAACAACCGCACAGGTCGTAACAATTTGCAGGGACATCCCTGCCAGAGAGGCTCTCCTCTTGTGGTCGCTTATTATCGGAGGCAGAGACAGGGGAGTCAGCATCTCTGTCAACCCGCTGCATTCGCAGGGACAGGCTTTGTCCATACATAATTAACTATGCGACAATTAACAGTTGACACGACATTAGTTTTATCCAGATGACAAATAATCTCTCAAAGCCTGTGCTACTCGCATCCTATCCCTTCAATAATCCCTGCGGCAAGAAGCGGGATCATCAATTCATGATGACCAACAAAAGAATAGCCGGAGCCGCCGGCAAGAACAGGTCTGGTAACCACATTTGTAAGTGGTCGATAGTGATTGATCATATCCATATTAGCTGTGGTAAAATCCTTAACCTCATGCCCTAAGTTTCGGCAGACATTGAGGGCTTTCAGGAAAACCTCTGGCAGGATAACCGAGGAGCCGATATTTATAAATACCCCTCCATCTCCCATATCCTTGATTTGATTAGCCAACAGGCGAAAATCAATCATGCTTGCCTCGCCAATTGCTGCTCCAGAGGCAGACGGGTGTTGATGAATAATATCTGTTCCAATGGCAACATGTACGGTTACAGGAATTTCCATCTTAAAGGCAGAGGCCAGGATGCTATATTCCTGATAGGGTGACTGCAGGCTGCATATCCTCTCTCCAACGCTTCTGCCAATCCCCCATCCCTTTGCTGCACCAGTAATAATTGCCCCATTAATTTCTTCAGCAGTCTCCTTTGCCATGCCAAATGAGCCGTCTGTCAGGGCAGAAGCAACATCCTCTGATGTTGTTCCAACAAGAGCTACCTCAAAATCATGGATTATTCCTGCCCCATTAAGGCTGACAGTGGTTATCACTCCTTTTTTCATCAGATCAATAATAATGGGGGAAAGCCCACACTTGATCACATGTGCACCCATGCCAAAGATTACTGGCTTTTTTGACATGTAGGCAGAAACAATTTTTTCTATTAAGGCAGGAAAATCCTTGCCCTTTAATATGCCCGGCAATTTATCTATAAATACAGAAAATCCATCCCCCTTAATATGCGGCATGGCAAATTTATTTGTCTCAACCTTAGAAACCCTATCCAGCAGGGAATAGGTTGTTACGGCGGCTAATGATATTGGTTCCATTTTTTTCCCTCTGTCGTAGGGGCAGGTTCCAAACCTGCCCCTTAGCTACTGTTGTGTCAACTGTTAATTGTCGCATAGTTAATTATGTATGGACAGAGCCTGCCCTCCTGCATTCGCCTTATCCTTACCCACAAGTCCAACCACCATTAATTCAGCAATTCAACAATTCAGCAATTCAACAATTGACAATTGCTG
>JAHIZN010000215.1 GCA_018814245.1 bacterium | reverse complement strand
CGTTTTCTTCAATGATCTTGCTATCCACCAGCTTGGCGAAATGGTCGGCATCCTTGCGCGCGATAAATGCCTTTAAGATCTTGGCGCGGTTTTCATCATTCAGTTTGTTTTTGTTACCTCCGCGTACAAATTCGGCTGACGCATCAATGAACAGGGTTTTGTTGTCTTTCTTGCTTTTTTTAAGCACGATAATGCAGGTAGCAATGGTTGTGCCGAAGAAAAGATCGGGCGGAAGCTGAATCACGGTATCGATATAGTTGTTATCTACCAGATATTTGCGGATCTTCTGCTCAGCGCCGCCGCGATAGAGCACCCCCGGAAATTCAACGATCGCTGCCGTGCCGCTGGTGGAAAGCCAAGAGAGCATATGCATGGTAAAGGCAAGATCAGCCTTGCTTTTGGGCGCTAAAACTCCTGCCGGTGAAAAGCGCGGGTCATTGATCAGAAGCGAATTGCTGTCTCCTTCCCACTGGATGGAATACGGCGGATTGGAAACTATTGCGTCAAAGGGCTCATCATCCCAGTGCTTTGGGTCAATAAGTGTATCGCCGTGAGCAACATCAAAGTGATTGTAGTTGATATCGTGCAAAAACATATTGATACGGCAAAGGTTATAGGTGGTAAGGTTGATCTCCTGCCCAAAGAATCCTATTCTTACATTTTCCTTGCCAAGGATCTTGGCAAACTTCAAAAGAAGCGAACCAGAACCGCAAGCCGGATCATATACCTTATTGACTTCTTTTTTCCCAACGGTCGACAGACAGGCCAGCAATTCGCTCACTTCCTGCGGTGTAAAAAATTCTCCTCCGGACTTGCCCGCGTTGGAAGCGTACATGGTCATCAAAAACTCATAGGCGTCACCGAAAGCGTCAATCGTGTTGTCGTAATAATTGCCTATCCGCAGGTCGCTGATTGCCTCCAAAAGTTTCACCAGTTTCTGGTTTCTTTTTTCTACTGTATTGCCGAGTTTATTGGAATTCACATCAAGATCATCAAACAAACCCTTGAGATCATCTTCGCTGTCCGAACCTTTGGACGAATTTTCAATGTTGCAGAATACCGCAGCCAGCGTTTCGTTGAGGTTGGCGTCATGGCGCGCTTTAGAGCGGACATTGACAAAAAGCTCACTCGGCAAAATATAGAACCCTTTTTCCTTTACCGTATCGGCACGACCGAATTCTGCTTCTTTGTCTGAAAGTTTGGCGTAGTCAAAGTCTTTCTTGCCGCTGCGCCGCTCGTCTTCATTGATGTAGCGGGTAAGATTTTCGCTAATGAAGCGGTAAAAAAGCATTCCTAAAACATATTGTTTGAAGTCCCAGCCGTCCACACTACCGCGCAGATCGTTGGCAATCTGCCAGATGGCGCGATGCAGTTCGGCGCGTTCCTGCTCCTTGGCAGTATTTGAATTTGTCATAGTAATTCTCCAGTTTCAACGATATATATGGAATCCGATAAATAACTTGACATATCGTAGTTGTAGGGACAGAGCTTGTCCCCCTGCATTCGCCGGGGCAGGCTCTGTCCGTGAAGGCAACAAAACAACGGACACCCACAAAGAGATAGCACCTCTGGCAGGGATGTCCCTACAAGGTATGTGTCAACTTAATTAATGGATTGCATACATCTTGTTCATCCTGTAATCCTGTCAAAAAATTATATGGCTGAACGGTTATGACACTTGTTACAAATACCCCTGCATCCCCTGGCATTTTAATCTATCCACTATCTTTTTTACATCCTCTGTTTTTTCCTTTGGGCATATCATGATGGCATCATCTGTATCAACAACGACCATATCGTTTACACCAAGAAGGGTAATCAGCCTTTTGGATGTTGAATATATGATATTTCCTCTGCTGTCAATACCTACATATTCTGCCGTATTGACTACATTTTCATTGTCATCCTTTGGGATAATCTCCTCCATAGATGCCCATGAACCAACATCATACCATGGGAATATCCCCTCAACAACCACCACATTTTTTGATCTCTCCATGACCCCAAAGTCAATAGAGGTAGCCTCTGCTGAAGGCAATGATTCAAAAACCTCCTGGGTAACAATATCAACTTTTTTGTCTGCTTTTTTGAGGGCAGACTGGATTCTCATCAAGCCCGCATAGAGATGCGGCATATACAGGCTAATCTCATCAAGCATTACCTGTGCCTTGGCAATAAACATCCCTGAATTCCACAAATATTCTCCTGATCCTACATATCCTTTTGCCACATCAATCCCTGGTTTTTCTACAAACCTTTGCACCTCAAATATTCGTATCCCTTGGTTACAAATAAGGCTTCCCTGCTGAATATATCCATATCCAGTGGCAGGATAGGATGGTTTGATTCCAATAAGACAAATTTTGTCGTGGGTTGCTGCATGGGCTATTGCCCCAAGAAGGTGTTGACGATAGAGGTCTTCATCCTTGTAATAATGGTCTGCTGTTTCCAATAAAACGATTGCCTCGGGGTCATTATGCAAAAGATGAATCATACTCAAGCCAATGCATGGGGCAGTATTCTTTGCAACAGGCTCAAGGATAAAGCCAATATCAGGCAGATCCTGCTTAATAGCTTCATAGAGATGATGGCCTGTGGCAACATAAAACTTATCTCTTTCAATGATTGGGCTTAACCTGTCCACTGTCTCCTGAATCATGGACTTATGACAGGTAATGTGCAGGCACTGTTTTGGGATAGACCGGCGGCTCACAGGCCAAAACCTTGTCCCGCTTCCACCAGCCATGATAACACCATATAAAGCCATTGGATTACTCCTAACTCGGACGAGCCGAAACCAAAAGGGATGTGTAGTAAATTACGAAAGGAATTTATTAACCAGCAACTATTGCAACGGAAAGAGAAAGAGCCACAAAGGGTGTAAATCCTAAGAAATACAATCCTTGTCAACGGCTCTTCTTGCTTACAATTACTCCTGTTTCGCTGCAATTATTTTCCCTAAATTTACACCCTTTGTGGTTCTTTTCCTTTTCGCTGCAATAACTACTGATTAACAAGGCATCAATTATACCCTAAACAGTTACTTTTTCTCTGTGTCTAATAAAAAATGTGGAACATGCTCAGACCCCGCCAGCGGAGGATATTTAATCCGTAGGAACAGTCCCCCGTGCCTGCCCTCTGTCTCACTGTTGCCCTCTTGTCTTTCAACTGGACGAGGATGGAATATGTTGCGGCTCTAAGATTAAACAGTTCAAGCTGTTTTTAATACCCAGTGGTTTGAAGCACCCATTTCATGATAATATCTGCATAGGTAATAGACATCCTGCAAAATCGCTCGTTATTGCTCGCATGTTTTTCCATCTCTGCAGCAGACTTTGCTGCTACAACAACATCATCAGGTATTTGGGTTATATTTTTTAATTCATGAATAAGGCTGGCAATGTTTGTCTTGGTAAAGCTCTTCCCATAATATTCTATAATCGCCTTTAGTCCAAATTCTATAGAATTTCTGGCATGTCCAAAAGCCCATTCATAGTTCTTTAACTCAATGCTTGTCCGTGCTGCTTCAAGGGCTGCTTCTGCTTGATCAATAAGTTCACTGGTTTTGGTCATCTTTTCTTTCTCCTTTCTTGCGTATAAACTCCATGCCTGTTTCAATAAGCTTATGGAGTTTCTCCTTGCTTGCTGCTTCTGCGTATATTCGGATTAATGGCTCTGTAGCAGATTGTCTGATTAATATCCAGCTTCCATCCTCCATAAAGAATTTGTTGTTTTCGATTCTTGTTACCTGCAAATCACCAAACCTTTTTGGTGGATGATGCTGTAGTGTTTTTGACAAGGCATCCACTTCTTCTTTTGAAAGGCAAATATCCATGCGTTTGGTGAAAAAGTACCCAAATTCTTCATACAATCCCTGAAGAATATCCCTAATACTCTTTTGGTTAGATGCCAGCATCTCTGTGGTCAACAGGCATCCAAGGATGCCATCTTTCTCCGGGATATGCCCGGCAATGGTTAGTCCTCCCGATTCCTCTCCACCAATGAGCATGTTTTCCTTTCTTATTATCTCGGCAACATTTCTAAAGCCAACATTGGTCTGGCAACAAGAAACATTATATTTTTTGGCAATAGCGTCTACAAGATGGGTGGTTGTGATTGTTTTGACAACACCACCCTTTTGCCCACGGGTTTTAAGCATATAATAAACCAAAAGGGCAATCATCTGATTTGATGAGACATACTCGCCATTGCTGTCAATTACACCAAATCGATCAGCATCCCCATCAGTGGCAAGACCAAGACAGGAGTCAGATGATACTACTAATTGTGAAAGCTCCTGCAATGAATCCTCATTAGGATCCGGAGGCTTTCCGCCAAACAAGGGGTCACGATTGGTGTGCAGGGATACAATCCTGCATCCAGCCTCAGTCAAAATATTGCCAAGATATTCTATGGCACACCCAAACATGAGGTCAATTGCCACAGATAACCCTGCCTCTTTGATTAGCTCCATATTGACAAGGGTTTTTATGTGTTCAATGTATTTTTTCGCAGGATCAATGGGTAGGATAGCACCAGACGCAACCCCTTGTTGATATGTTATCCTTTTAATCACACTCTTTGGCAGGGTATTTGCCTGATGAGTAATCCACGCTGTTGCCTCTTTTGAGTCAGAGCCGCCATGAGGGGCATTAAACTTTAAGCCATTATACATGGAAGGGTTATGGCTGGCAGTAATCATTATTCCAGCCGATGCCCGTCTCCTGACTATTTCATAAGCAATCACTGGTGTAGGCGTTGGAACAGGGACAAAAAATACGGTTATTTGATTGCCTGACAAAACCTCTGCCGCATATTTGGCAAACTCATCAGAGAGAAATCGGCAGTCATATCCTATGACCACACCTTGAGTTTGCCCCTGCTGTTTAAGATAATCAGCAATTGCCTGAGCAAGAAACAATATATTATCAAAGGTAAATTCCTTAGCGATTATTGCCCGCCAGCCTGATGGGCTTAGATTTATTCCACGCAAGGCTAATCCTCCTTTCTCTTAGCAATTCTCAAGATTCTCGCAAAGACGCAAAGGATTCGCAAAGAACACAAAGAAAGAAAAGAAATGTGTAAGATAAGGAGAAATGGAGAAAGGGGAGAACAGGGGAGAATACAAAAGGACAGAATTAGGAATATTCTGACTCTTGAATTCTGACTCCTATTAGTCTTCCCCACTTCTCTTTTTTTCCCCTTTTCTCCTTTATTACACATCTGAATAGTTACAGGATTTTCATCATTTTTCTCATTTCTTTAGCCTTGTTTCTGCGGACTCTGCGAAAACTTTGCGACCTTTGCGAGAATCTCTTCCCTACTGCTTAATCCTTCCAACATATTCACCTATCAATGCCTCTGCCTTTTCCATGCTGCTGCTTTCTGCATACAGATGAAAGCTTGCCTCATCCGGGTCAGGCAAAAGCAATATCCAATCCTGTCCATGATGGATCTTGACCCCATCTATCAGCTCTACGGTTTTTTCTGTGGTTTCTTCAATCAATTGCCTCATCACTGTTCCCTTCATCTCCCATGAGCAATGAACCCTTTGATGACTGACAAAGAATGGCGGAATGCTTTCCGCAACACACCCAAGGCTTTTGCCTGTTTTAGACAATAATTCAAGTATCTTTACCACAGCAAACATCCCATCAAATATCTGATGGAATTGAGGAAAGATAAAACCACCGTTCACATCACCCACCAGAAATGGCTCTTTTTCCTCACAGATACCCCTGCTGGTCATTTTTGTTCTTTTTACCCTGTTTGGAAGTATTTGATCAATAATACGGGTAGTATTTATTGGTGTTCCCACTGTTGCCTCAGGAACGATTTGTGCAATCATCTGACATACAGCAGCAAAGGCAATCTCTGGTGGAAGAATATCACCCTTTTCGTCTACCAGAAATACACTTTCTGCCTCTTGATCAAGAAGAAAACCAATATCTGCACCAAGGGTTTGTACAATATTAGAAAGCTGTTTTAGCGATTGATTCATCTTTGCTGGACTGCTGATAAACTTTGTGGGGTCAAGGTAGGCGTTTAAGGAGATGACATCCAGACCAAACTCTCCCAATATGGATGGGAATATGGTTGCAGCTGAGCCAAAACAGTAATCTATAACTATCTTAAGGTTCTTATTCATATTAGGTCTATCTATGGCACGGAGAAATCCCTCGCGATAGCATTCTATTACCCTGTATGGAAACGAAAGAACACCTGTTTCCTCTGTTTTTGCCCGTCTGAAATCCTCTCTGAAGAAAAGTTGTTCAATGCTTCTTTCCTTGGATATTGGAATATCAAGCCCTGAGGCATTGAAAAATTTAATTTCCAACATCCTTGGGTCATAGGATGCCCTTCTTACATGGATGCCGCCCTGATCACCTATGGTTCCTGCCTGATACCGGGCAACAGGCATGGGGAGTGCCCCCAGGTCCCAAACATTTGTACCCACAGAGAGGATGCCTGAGATTAATGCCCGATTGATCATTCGTGAAACCTTATGGGAATCACGGCTGGTTATCACTGATAGGGTTGCATTGGGTGAAAAGCTTGCCCCGCAGGCAGCTCCAAGCTTAGCGGCAAATTCCGGGGTAATCTCCATATTTGCCAAACCAACAACCCCATTGGTTCCAAATAGAGATCGACCCCATTTTTCTCCCCAGATAAGGCTTGAGGAAAGGGTTGCCCCTGCTTCAACCTGCTTAAATGGCCAGACCTTAACATTTGCCCGTAAAACAGAATGTTCTCCAATCTTACATCCATCAGAGATCAATGCCCCTTCCTCAAGAATGGCATTCCTTCCAATGGTAACATTGCTTGCCACCACATTTTCATTCAGCTCACACCCAAGGGCGATAAATGTTTCATCCCAGATAATAGAGCTGGAGATATGGGAATTTCCTTCAATAATACAATTGTCTCCAATAACCGTATTTACCAATCTTGCCCCTTCACCAATCCGACAATCATTTCCAATAATGACACCATGTTCCAGAGACACATTGTCTGATAATTCTGTTCCCCTTCCAACCCAAAGACTCTTATCCTTTTTTATACTATGAATATCTATTAAAACCTTGCCTGATAAAATATCATAATGTGCCAGCCTGTATTCCTCTAAATTCCCAATATCCCTCCAGTAACCAGAGGCAATATAGCCGCATAATGCTCCATTCTTCTCCAGCAGACTTGGAAAAAAATTCTTACTAAAATCAAACTCTTTATTCTCTGGCATATACTTAAATGTTTCTGGTTCAAGAACATAGATTCCGGTATTGACTGTATCGGAAAACACCTCTCCCCAGCCCGGCTTTTCTAAAAATCTTTCAATCTTTCCGTCTTGTGAAACAATGACAATGCCGTACTGAAGCGGGTTTTGCACCCGTGTCAGGGTAATGGTGGCTAAGGCTTTTTTTTCCTGATGAAAGTTGATAATATTTGAAAGGTTAAAATCTGTAAGCACATCGCCGCTGATGATGATAAACGGCTCGTCCAGATATTCAGCTGCATTTTTCACACTGCCAGCAGTACCAAGGTCCTCTACGGCAGTTACATACTCTATATTTACCCCAAATTTTTTTCCATTATCAAAGTAGTTTTGAATGATTTCAGGCTGATAATACAGAATAGCCACAATCTCAGTAATATGATGTGCCTTTAACAGTCGAACAATATGCTCCATGATGGGCTTGTTAGCCACAGGCACCATTGGTTTAGGAATATTGCATGTCAACGGCCTCATTCTTGTGCCAAACCCGCCAGCCATAATTACTGCTTTCATAATTTCCTCCTTGTAATCCTATTATCGTAATTGCTCAATAACCTGTGGATTTTGCAAGCCACAATTAACAATAGGTAAACGCTTACAAGGGAAAGAGCCACAAAGGGTGTATAATCTTAGGGAAAATAATTGTAACGATAACAAGACAAGGGTGCATTTCTTAGAATTTACACCCTTTGTGGCTCTTTCCCTGTATTCTGAATTCTGACTCCTGTCTCCTGTATTCTTGCTGTCTGAGCAGTTTAATCTCATTGAATTGCCACAGGATATTGAGCAATTACCTGTTATCCATAAACAACCTCTCCGTTTTTAGCATAATTAACAATAAAAGAATCGCCTTTTTCCCATTCTTCTTTCGTCATAGCCACAGCCTCTATTGGCTCAAAGATTTCATAAATAACATCTGAGAGTATCGCTATCCTCTCCCAATAGCCCTTATTCTTGAAATCCTCTGATATAACAACTATATCAATATCGCTCTCTTCCTTTTGTAATCCCATCGCACAAGAACCAAAAAGTATAGTTTTGTTTATTCTTATGCCTTTCGACTCAAGGGTTTTCTGAAAGCGAGAGATAATCTTCAAAACTGCGTTTTTATCCATCTTAAAACCTCTTTGCTTTTGCTTACTATATCCATCACAACATCCTTTGTATAATCCCTCTGTAGTTTCTCTATGTTGTCAGGATATCTTGTTACGACGCTGGCTTCATTAAGTGTTACAAGAAATCTTCCAATGGTCTCTGGAGGTTTAACACCAGATTTATTCAATAGATAGATGAGATTGTGGACCTTTGGTGACATCTCTTTTAGCCTCTCTAAGTAGAGCCCTTTGAGAGCTTTTTCTATAGAAAGATGACACATAAAAACAGCATAGAAATATCTACCGCCATCAAACATATACTCTGCTGTATTTATATCATAATCAGCTTGCTTTAACCATTCTTCATATTTTTTTGCCATGTTTCCTTCAGAATCTATTTGTTAGTGTAGCAAACTCTTCCAAACTTAATGTCTCGCCCCTTCGCGATGGATCAATGCCTGCACCTTGAAGAATCATCCCTGCTTTTTCACCCAATATTGTAAAAAGGGCATTCCTCAGCGTCTTTCTTCTCTGCCCAAATGCAGCTCTTGATAATTGGAAGAACAAGACCTCATCCCTTACACTAACCGGCGGGGCACCGAGTGGATATAATCTTAATATGTCAGAATCTACCTGTGGTTGCGGAAAAAAGCATCCGCGAGAAACATGCCTTACCCTTTCTACGCGGCTATGATAATTAACAAAGATAGAAAAAGAGCCATATTCCTTTGTCCCTGGCTTAGACAGTATCCTTGCGGCAACCTCTTGTTGAACCATAAGGATTATGAGAGAGATAATCCCCTTTACCTCAAGCAGCTTGGTAATTATTGGTGTTGTAATGCAATAAGGAAGGTTGGCCACAACCTTTAGTTTTTCCGCTGCTATCAGAGCTTTTATGTCAACGCTTAAAATATCTGCGTGAATATACCTGATGTTAGAAAATTCCTTGAGTTCATCCTGAAGTGCTGTCATTAATCCTCGATCGAATTCACAGGCAATAACATGTTGTACTCTTGCTGCCAGCTCACGGGTAACTATCCCTGTGCCTGAGCCAATCTCAAGAACAGTATCATCACCCCTTAAATTGGCAGCATCAATGATGCTTTTAACCGCAGGTTCATTTATCAGAAAATTTTGACCCAAGCTCTTGTTGGGTTTCAGGTTAAACCGTTTGAGGGTTTCCCTGCATCTGGCTTCAATTCCCACACTTTCACCTCAAGCAATTATATTGTATCACCATTTTTGCGTATTGTCAACCTATTTTGCGATAAGTCCTAAAATAAGACAGGAAAATGCTTGACATTTTTGATTGTATTTGGTATACTTTTGATAACTACTCGGCAATAATAATATCACGCAAAGATCGCAAACTAACAAAACCGCAAAGAGCGCAGAGAGTTATGACTGAAAAAGACGGAAGTGCACAGGATTGTAAATAATTTATAATCCTGTGCACTTCTTTGCGTGAAATCTTTGCGATCTTTGCGTGAAAAAAAAGCTAAGGAGGCTTGCAAGACATGAGGATTGGTATATTAACTGGCGGCGGCGATTGCCCTGGATTAAATCCAGCTATTAGAGGGGCTTTCATGAAGGCTATGGATCATAATGATGAGCTCTTTGGGGTAATGGACGGCTGGAAGGGAATGATAAATGGGAATGTGAGGCAATTGACCCTTAATGATGTAGAAGAAATAGTTGGTAAGGGCGGTACTATACTTGGGACATCCCGTACCAATCCGTTTAAGAAGGCTGAAACTGATGTACCCAAGGTTCTGGAGAATATGAAGAAATTTGATGCCTTGATTGCCATTGGGGGAGAGGATACGCTTGGAGTGGCAAGTAAGCTCTATAAACAATATGGAACAAATGTTGTGGGTGTACCGAAAACCATGGATAATGACCTGTCTTGTACAGACTATACATTTGGTTTTGATACGGCAGTAACTGTTGCGGTTGATGCACTGGAAAGATTGAGAGATACAGGCAGATCCCACCGGCGGATAATGGTTCTGGAGGTTATGGGCAGACATGCTGGTTGGGTTGCCCTCTTTACAGGGATTGCCGGCGGTGCAGACTGGATACTGCTTCCTGAGATTGAGCCGGATATTGAAAAGATGTGTGAACACTTAAAATTGGTTAAACAACGGAAAAATTATGGAATAGTAGTGGTCTCAGAGGGCACCAAATTTTCAGAATTAGAGGGAGAACAAGAGGTTGACTCCTTTGGTCATATCATCCTGAAGGAAAAAGGGATTGGAGAATATACAGCAAAGATTATCGAGGAAAAGACAGGGATTGAGACAAGGGTGGCTGTGATTGGTCATATCCAGCGAGGCGGCAGCCCTACCCTTTTTGACAGAATGCTGGGAACACGGGTTGGGGTAAAGGCAGTTGAATTGATTCATGAGGCTAAGTTTGGTCAGATGGCCTGTCTTTCTGGTAATGAGATAACCTCTGCACCACTCGAAGCAGCAACATCAACCCTGAAAACCGTGGGACAGGAATGGTGGGAATTGGCACAGACGATGTTTAAGTGAGGGATGGGCTGCAATTTTAGTACGCAGATTTTACGGATAACGCAGATTTGATTGAGAGAAAGCGAATTTAACGAATAACAACAAATATCCGTTATCCGTAGAGACACAATATCTTGCGTCTCTACTAAAATCTGAATAATGGAGAAATGGTCATGAAAACAAAAATGGCTATGATTTACTGGAAGGGAGAGAAATTTTGGCTGGGAAAACTTTTTGCACATCCAGAAATTATGACTCAAGGAGAGACTCTCTCTGAATTAGAAGAAAATATTAAAGATGCATACCTGTTAATGGCTATGGATAATGTGCCTGAACAGTATAGGATGAAAGAAGTTGCCGTATGAAGCAGAAAGAATTCATTCGTCAACTCATAAAAGATGGTTGTATTTTCTTAAGAACAGGAGCTAATCACGATCTTTATATAAATTCTGTTACTGGGCAGAAACAACCTGTTCCAAGACACACAGAGATTGATAACAACTTGGTAAAACATATCAGAAAACATTTAGGATTGAAGTAACCTAATAAATTGTTGCAGTGGATGGTACTAACTCACCACCGCTGAATTCTATCGTTAGTTAGCAGATGAGGTTGCAGATGAGATTCCTGAGGGGATTTATTGCCGGTTTAATTGCCGGAGGATTAAAGATTGGGATTAGTGTCCTTGAATGGAAAGCCTTTGAAAAGGTCTATATTGCCCTGAAGGCTGAAATGCCGTATGCCTTTTCCCAGCTATGGAAGCTGTTTAAGCCGGCTACCTACTGGGAATCAAAGATATGGTTGGTTGATATGCTCATTGGTATCCTTTTTGGATGCCTGTTCGCTATCCTTCACGATAGCCTGCCGGGCAGGAGAGTGGTTAAGGGTATATTTTTTGGGCTTATTATCTGGGCAATTGGTGAATTTCCGGGAACAGTGAAAAATTTTATGCTTATACCAGGTGAAATGACTGTATTGTGGGTGGTTGCTGGATTAATAAATAGCTTGGTTATTGGATTGATAATTGCTCTGGTGTATGAAATGTTGTGGACAGAGAATGACAGAATTCGGAATACAGAATAGATGCAGGTTCTTTCATTCTTAATCCTGTATTCTGACTACTGGATTCTATTTAGGGAGGAAACAGATGAAAAGGTTACTATTGTATAGCATCTTGGTGATGATTGGTTATGGTGGAACAACAGAAGCCTGTCTTGGGGCAAGACCCCTGTCTATGGGTGGGGCATTTGTGGCTGTGGCTGATGATATTCATTCCTGTTACTGGAACCCTGCCGGCATGGGCAACCTTCAGGGAACAGAGCTGACATACATGCAAACATTGAATAATAAGGCTGTTATTAATTACCAGAACTGGGCTGCTGGCGGAATGAAAATTGGAAACGGCGGGATTGGCGTAAGCCATGTTAAGGCAATAAATCCATATACTTACATTAATTCTGGTACTGATACTGATCCGTATAATTATTATACTAATGATGACTGGATGACGCTTTCTATTGGAGGCTGGGGAACAGGGTTGTTTGAGAATACAGCTATGGGTGTAAATATCCGCAGATATTCTCATGCCTTAGAGAGAAGGGATAACTTGGCGATGATGGTGAGTGGTAAGACTACGCGTGAGGGCATGGGATATGTGGCTAATGCAACCGGATTTGACCTTGGATTTTTGCATAAGCTATCAGATGAGATTACTCTTGGCTTATTAATCCAGGATGTTAATAAGCCCAAGTGTAGCTTTGGCAATGAGTTTGGTTCTATGAGGCATGCCCGCAATTTCAGGCCAGGAATAGCATGGATGCCTGATAAAGATACCATTATTTCCATGGACATCTATTATTTGAATATTAAGGATGTGTATGCTCATGAGCTGCAAAGCGAGGTCAGGATTGGGGCAGAGAGATGGCTGACAGATAAATTAGCTATCAGGGCAGGGTTTTATGGAAGGAGCTTTCATACCATTGGACTTGGACTAAAAAGTAAGCCGGCAGAGGGCTCAACCGCACCGAATATGCTGTATCAGATTGATTATGGTCTACTGGAATCAGATGGTGACGGAACACATTTTTTGTCGGCTACGGTGAAATTTTAGGACAGGATAACAATAGGGAATATCTCGCAGATTACGCAAATTACGCAGATTTCACAAATTAAGAAGTATCAATGGAGATGAACAAGAAAGATTCTATTGCATAATTAAACATAAGCTTCTTCTAAGCGTTGTAGCAGAAAGCTTAAGGTATAAGCGATTTGTTCTTTAATCTGTGAAATCTGCGTAATCTGCGAGATAAATCTTAACTGCACAGATCAAAAAATGGCGGGATGGCAGAGTGGTTTAATGCGGCGGTCTTGAAAACCGTTGACGGGGTAACCTGTCCGTAGGTTCGACTCCTACTCCCGCCGCCAGAAAGGCAGAGTTGAGGAGATACTTTATGGGATATATTCATGCAGAAATAAAGTTAAAGAATCCTCGCTTGCCAGATCTTAAAATAATTACAGTTAAAGCAATGGTTGATACAGGGGCTTTGACTTTATGTATTCCAGAACATATTGCACTTCAGCTCAAGTTAGAGATTAATAGCCAGCGTGAGGTAACAACCGCAGATGGTAGAAAACAAATGGTTCCTTATGTTGGTCCCATTGAAGTATTTTTTGAAAACAGAAATTGCTTTGTAGGAGCATTAGTTTTGGGCGATGAGATTCTTCTTGGGGCTGTTCACATGGAAGATATGGATTTAATTATATCTCCAGGTCATAGAAAGCTGATAGTAAATCCAGATAGTCCAAATTTTCCACATGCGTTAGTAAAATAGTAAGAGTTTACTTTTTAAGCAGTCAGCCTTTAGCACCACCCCCTAATCCCTTGCCAACGCTTATCCTTACTCACATCTTTGGGGGATGGAATTCTGATGGGAAATGCTGCAAAACAACAGAAGCATGTACCACAAAATGATTAACAATTCAACAATTCAGCAATTCAGTAATTGTCAATTGTTGAATTGCTGAATTAATGGTGGTTGGACTTGTGGGTAAGGATAAGTCGCTATCGGGGGATAGGCATTACGGCATAAAAGAGGGTATATCCACCCATGGCAGAGGTAATCGCACCCCTGGCACAGAAAGGCGTAGGGGCAATGCCCCGTGCTTGCCCTCTGTCTCTTGATTTTATAGTCTTGGGCTTTCCACTGACAGCTGAACGATTACTTAGTATTAAACACGGAGAGGTGCCGGAGTGGCCGATCGGGGCTGCCTGCTAAGCAGTTGTAGGGCTTAAAACCTTACCGAGAGTTCGAATCTCTCCCTCTCCGCCATTTTTCAAGCAATTATTTGTGGGACGCAGATGAACCCCACAAGACAGGGAATCATCTATCGAGGTAAACACAGATTTTTCAGGTTTTTTGGTGATGTTTGACAATAACTACAAATGATTGATTAACTTGTAAATCCCGAAGGGATGCCATTATTGTAGGAAAAAACACAATGGAAATACAAGAAAAAGAAGAAATATACCGTTATGTATATTTTAATACCACTCTTGGTTGGATGGGAATAGCCTCCAGCGATCAAGGGATACGAGCCATAGTTTTACCCCAAAAGGAAAGAAAGATGGTCACACGAGAGCTGAGAAAACAGCTCCCACCCAATGCTAATATGCTGTTTGATTTTTATTATTTTTCAGAGATAAGTGAGGCATTTAAGCACTATTTCAGAAAAAGATCCGTAATATTTGATTTTCCATTAGATATTAATCGAGGAAATGTATTTGAAAGAAAGGTATGGGATGCAACCTGCTCTGTACCACACGGTGAGATTAGAACATATAAATGGGTTGCTCAGGAGATTGGTTACCCTGAGGCAGCAAGGCCGGTAGCCAGTGCCTTAAGGTATAATCCATTGCCAATTATCATTCCCTGTCATCGGGTAGTTACAAGTGAATACTCAAGAGAAGGCTATTCCCGTGGGTTTGAGTGGAAAAGGAAATTGTTGGAAATTGAAAGAAGAGGAAGGGTACTTTCGGACTTTTGTACCATAAAGGAAACATGATGCTAATAATCAATTAGTTAGATATACAAACACACCCCATGGTCAAACATGGGGTGTGTTTGTTTGGAGTAGAGATACGCAGCTTGGTTGCGTAATAACAAATTCGAGGCGATTAATTATGAAATGGCAAAACTATATCACGGTTGATCCATCTGTGTGTCACGGAAGGGCATGTATCAATGGAACACGGATAATGGCATCAGTAGTTCTGGATAACTTAGCAATTGGGCTTACACCTGATGAAATTATACATAGCTATCCATCATTAAGTCGTGAGATGGTGCAAGCAGTTATTGCTTACGCAGCAGAATTAAGCCGTGAACGAGTTGTTACTATGCCATACATGGTGGCAGCATGAAGTTTAAGGTGGACGAGAACTTGCCTGTTGAAGTAGCGGATTTACTGCGGCAAACAGGATATGATGCGGTAACTGTAATGGATCAGCATCTTGGGGGAAGTAATGACCCTAAGATTGCATCAATTTGTCAACAGGAAAATCGTGTTTTAGTAACAATGGACACAGACTTTGCAGATATTCGAGCTTATCCGCCCAGTGATTTTTCTGGATTGATTGTGTTACGATTAAGGCAACAGGACAAAAACCATGTGTTAGATGTAATTGCACGGCTGACAAAAATGCTTTCCGATGAACAGATTGATAAATACTTATGGATTGTCGAAGAAGAACGAGTTAGAATTAGAGGATAGTTTTAACTTAAGCGGGAGTAACACAATGAACATACTGGATATTCCAAAGGCATATGAACCGCAAGATGTAGAAGAAAAATGGTACAAGTACTGGGAAGAGAATAATTGTTTTCTGCCAAGCGAGTGGGATGATAAGCCGTGCTTTTCCATGGTTATTCCACCGCCAAATATAACCGGCTCACTCCATATGGGACATGCCCTGAATAATACTATTCAGGATATTCTGGCTCGATGGAAACGGATGCAAGGGATAAATGTCCTGTGGGTACCGGGTACAGACCATGCCGGCATTGCTACCCAGAATGTAGTAGAACGAGAGCTGAAAAAGCAGGGATTAACCCGAAACGATTTAGGACGCGAAGAGTTTATCAAACGGGTATGGGAATGGAAAAAACAGTATGGTGATATAATTATTCATCAGCTAAAACGGCTTGGCTCATCCTGCGATTGGTCAAAAACAAGATTTACCATGGATGATGGATTGTCAAGGGCAGTTAGAGAGGTTTTTGTCAGACTCTACGAGGAAGGGCTTATCTATCGAGATAACTATATCGTTAACTGGTGTCCCAGATGCCATACCGCACTCTCAGATATTGAGGCAGAGCATAAGGATATAAATGGACATCTGTATTATCTCAGGTATCCCGTAGTAGGGGCAGACCTATGTGTCTGCCCAAATGCTCTTGAGGAGCAAGAAGATGAAATCCATGAACAAGTGGGTAGCACCCCTGTCACCCTGCAGCTACAAGATGAAGAAAATATCACCGCAGATACAACAAATCCAAAATCCTACATTGTTGTAGCTACCACCCGCCCGGAAACCATGCTTGGTGATACCGCAGTTGCAGTAAACCCGGAGGACGAAAGGTATCGCAGATTGATTGGAAAATATGTGATATTGCCTGTATTAAATCGCAGGATACCTATTATTGCTGATTCTTTTGTTGAGCCTGAATTTGGTACTGGTGCGGTAAAGGTTACCCCATCCCATGATCCCAACGATTTTGAGATTGGCAAGAGACATAATTTACCGCAAATAAATATCCTGAACCCTGATGCCACCATGAATGAAAACGCTGGACACTATCAGGGACAGGACAGGTATGAGTGCCGCAAGAATCTGATACAAGACCTGCAAGGGCAAGGGCTTGTGGAAAAGATTGAAGAACATGCCTTATCTATAGGACATTGCTATCGATGCCATACTATTGTTGAGCCATATCTTTCCCCTCAATGGTTTGTTCGGATGAATAATTTGGCTGAGGAGGCAATCAAGGCAGTAGAGGATGGCAGGGTAGAATTTATCCCTAAAAGCTGGGAAAAAACATACTTTGAATGGATGAGGAATATCAAGGATTGGTGTATCTCCAGACAAATATGGTGGGGACACCGTATACCTGTCTGGTATTGCCAGCAGTGCGGCAAGGTATTGGTGGAAAGGGAAGACCCTTGTGCCTGCACTGCCTGTGGTGGTGAGCTAAAACAGGATGAGGATGTGCTTGATACATGGTTTTCCTCTGCCCTTTGGCCATTTTCCACGCTTGGCTGGCCTGACGATACCCCTGACCTCAAGCAATTTTATCCTACCAGCGTCCTTTCTACCGGTTTTGACATCATCTTTTTCTGGGTTGCCAGAATGATCATGATGGGCTTGAAATTTCAAAGGGATATCCCCTTTCACAAGGTTTACATCCATGCCCTGATTCGGGATGCCGAGGGTCAAAAGATGAGTAAATCAAAGGGCAATGTTATTGACCCGCTTCATGTTATTGATGATTATGGTACCGATGCCCTTCGGTTTACCTTAGCCATTATGGCCGTACAGGGGCGAGACATTCTGCTTGCTGAGGAACGGATAGAGGGATATAAGCACTTTTGCAATAAACTCTGGAATGCAGCAAGGTTTATCCTTATGAATCTGGATGGGGATGAGGCAGGGGAACAGAGAATTCAGGAGTCAGAATTCAGGAGTCAGAATTCAGAATACAGAGAAGATAGGAGGCAGGATGCAAGAGGCACAGTAGGGGCAGGTTCCAAACCTGCCCTTGTAGGGGCAGATTCCAAACCTGCCCCTGTAGGGGCAGATTCCAAACCTGCCCCTGTAGGGGCAGACCCCTGTGTCTGCCCTGATAAGCAGGAGCCAGGTTTTCTTCAGATTCACGATTCGCGATTCGAGATTCCCGATTCAAGGTGTGTCTGCCCTGATAATCAAAAAGAGATAGCTGATAAGTGGATCGTTTCGCGGCTTAATCAGACAATTGAACAGGTTACTATGGGACTCGAGGCTTTCAACTTTGCAGAAGCATCTGCTACCATCTATCACTTTGTCTGGCATGAATATTGTGATTGGTATCTTGAGCTGGTTAAGCCGAGGTTGAGGCAGGATGATGAGACAAAGAAAACAGTGCAATATCTATTGGCAACAACCTTTGAGTCTATCCTGAAGCTGCTTCATCCATTTATGCCGTTTATTACCGAAGAGTTGTGGCAAAGGCTGCCGCGTTTGCCCTCTGAGTCAACGATCATGCTCTCTAAATGGCCAAAGCCAGGATTAATTAATCCAAAAGCCATTGAGGATATGGAATTGGTTATGGAGATAATTAGTGCTATCCGCAATATTCGCTCCATGATGAATATTTTGCCAAAAATGAGATTGCCGATAATCATGGTCAAACATTCTTTGGATGAGACAGCTGATGTGCTTAAATCATGCATCGAGTATATCAAACGACTCGGCAATATAGAAACAATTGTCTTTGACCCAGAAGCAGAGAAACCACACGCATCAGCCGTGGCTGTGGCAAAAGACATGGAGATTTACATCCCATTAGAGGGATTGATTGATCTGGAGAAGGAGCGATTACGGCTTAAAAAGCAATTGGAAGAGATAACACAAGCGTTGAGTGGTGTTCAGGCTAAGTTGAGCAATCCAGGCTTCGTTGATAAGGCACCACAGGAGGTAGTGGATAAGGCTAAGGAACAAGGGGAATTGCTTGAGGCAAAGAGAAAAAGTATAGAGCAAAATTTGAGGATGCTGGAATTATAATAATAAGGTGAGAACACCTCACCAATCAAATATTAGGAGGAAAATTATGGAATATTCAACAAGTCCTGACGGCAGGGGATTTGCCTTGCCAACATCTGATGAGTATATTCAGGAGTATGATCGGCTGCAGGAAATTGTAAGCAAGAAGCGGGAACAAGGGTATGAGATCGTAGTGGTTGTTGGTGTTGGGTTTGTGGGTGCGGTTATGGCTGGTGTGGTGGCAGACAGCGTGGACAAGAACACTGGAAAGCCAAAAAAGTTTGTTATTGGGATGCAGCGACCCTCAATTCGGTCTTTCTGGAAGATACACTATCTCAATGAGGGTATATCCCCGGTCAAGGCAGAGGATCCAGAGGTAGAGAAAATAATCCAGCGGTGTGTAAAGGAAAAGGAAACACTTATGGCTACCTATACCCATGATGTCCTTAAACTGGCTGATGTGGTAGTAGTAGATGTTCAGTGTGACTATCTCAAAGAATCCATGGGTGACCTTTCTACCGGACATGCAGATATGGATGCCTTGAAAAAATCTATTCAAGTTATTGGACAAAATATTCCAAAAGATGCTCTTGTTCTGATTGAGACTACCGTTGCCCCGGGTACGACCGAGTTTGTTGCGTATCCTCTTTTGCAAGAAGAGTTTAAGAACAGAGGAATTGATTCAGAGCCATTACTTGCCCATTCCTATGAACGGGTTATGCCTGGACGGGATTATGTCAGCTCTATTCGTGATTTCTGGCGGGTTTGCAGCGGGGTGAATGAAAAGAGCAGGGGGTTGGTAACCAAGTTTCTTAATGAGGTACTTAATACGGAAAAGTATCCATTAACCGTCTTAGACAGACCCATTGAATCTGAAACAGCCAAGATAGTGGAAAATAGCTTTCGGGCAACCATGCTTGCATTTCTTGATGAATGGAGTCTGTTTGCCGAGCAAAACGGGATAGATCTCATCAAGGTTGTTAATGCCATAAAGGTACGGCCAACCCATAACAATATCATCTTTCCTGGTCCTGGTATTGGCGGGTATTGCCTGCCAAAGGATGGGGCACTTGGGGCGTGGGCATACAATAATATCCTTGGGTTTGATGACAAGATATTCAAGATTACGACCATGGCAATAAATATCAATGATACCCGCAGCCTTCATGTCGCCGAGCTTGTCCAGGATGCATTAAAGGGTATGAACAAAGGGGTTGAGTGTGCATCGATCCTTTTAATGGGTGCCTCCTATCGAAAGGATGTTGGGGATACACGATACAGCGGATCCGAGGTTGTTGTTCGCAAGCTCACAGAAATGAAGGCAAGTGTTTCTGTTCATGACCCTTATGTATCTCACTGGTGGGAGCTTGAAAAGCAGGACACATATCCGTCTCCAGGTCATTCATGGTCACGCTTCTTCCAAAATCAGGAAGAATTAAAGAACTTGAGGGTGCAGCAGGATTTATCTGCCTGCCTGAAAGATATTGATTGTGTAATTTTTGCCGTTCCACATGAAGAGTACCTCAAGATTGAACCAAGCAAATTAGTAGAAATGATTGGTAAGCCTGTGGCAATTGTTGATTGTTTCTGTATCCTTTCTGATGCAAGTATCAAGGAATACCTGAGATTGGGATGCGAGGTCAAGGGTATGGGCAGGGGACATATTCCACGATTGAAGCAGGAATGTCAGTAATATGTAAGCGTTCAGTGAACAGTAATCAGTATTTTGCGCCAGGATTAAGCCTGCGGCTGCCATTGCTGAGGCATGACTGTTTACAATAAATTTCGAGCTGTGCAATTAGGATTTAATCCGCAGATTACGCAGATTTCACAGATTACAGATGAGATGAGGGGGGAAAGCATGTAGAGACGCAAATTTTTGCGTCTCTACATGCCTCTACGATTTCACCATGTACCGTAGCCGTTGAATTTGTTTTGCAATTTTTTTAATCTGCGATAATCTGCGAAATCTGCGGATATATTCCCTGTTTCTAATTGCACAGGTCGATAAATTTTAGTTGTCAATTATTGAAAGCTGTGATATACTTAATGGTAAGTATTCAGCTATCAGCTTAAAGGTGTCTGTCAGCCTTTTATCAGGAATGGCAGCCTTGATTTTTCTGTCTCTGGTGGCTGAAAGCTGATAGCTTCTTAAGGTGGTGAGTAAAATGTATTATGAAAGAAAACGACTTGGTGAGATGTTGCGGGATGCAGGGATACTTACTGAGGAGCAATTAGAGATTGCCTTAGAAGAGAAAAAGAGATCCAAGGAAAGATTGGGTAAGATATTAGTTGATCTGGGGTTTACCACAGAGGGCATTATCCTTGATTTTCTTGGCAGTCAGATGAACATTCCTCATATAAACCTTGATGACATTGACATCCAACAGTTTGATGCTAAGGTAAGAAAAGATGTCCTTGAAGGTCTTATCAGACGACACCTGATCCTGCCTATTATCAAAGAAGGTAAGACGATTACTGTTGCTATGGCTGATCCATTGGATGTTTTTGCTCTGGATGATATGAAGAAGGCTACTGGGTGTGATATCAAGCCGGTGATTGCTACAGAATCAATGATTAGGGCAGCCATTGAAAGGGTGTATGGCCGTGAAGAGTCTACCCTTGAAGAGATATTAAAAGGGGTAGATATTCAACGATTTGATATTGTAAGGGCTACAGATGAGAAGGCGGTTGACCTGACCGGTCGTAGTTCGGAAAAAGAGGCACCAATAATAAAGTTGGCTAATCATATCCTTCTTCAAGCAATTACAGTGGGTGCAAGTGATATTCACCTTGAACCATATCAAAAGGATGTCAGATTAAGATACAGGATTGACGGTATTCTTCATGAGTTTGAGTCACCACCCAAAAGTGTTCATGCAGCAATAGTCTCCAGAATAAAAATCATTGGGAATATGGATATTGCTGAACATAGACTTCCTCAAGATGGAAGGGCAAAGATTATTATTGAGAACAGAGAGGCAGATCTAAGAATTTCAATTATCCCTACGGTAAATGGCGAAAAAGTGGTTATACGGGTACTTGATCCAAAGGGTTTATGTGTGGATATGGCAAAATTAGGGTTTGAAGAGGAAATCTTAAGGCTGTATACAAGGATAATTACCTCCCCGTATGGAATTATCCTGATTACCGGACCAACCGGAAGCGGTAAGTCTACCACACTCTATTCTACTCTGCGAACAATTAATGCTACGGATAAAAATATTATTACTATGGAGGACCCGGTTGAATATATGATGCGCGGCATAAATCAGGTTCAGGCAAGACCTGATATTGGGCTTGATTTTACCACTGGTCTGCGGTCATTTATGCGACAGGATCCTGATATTATACTGGTTGGTGAGATACGGGACCGTGAAACGGCTGAGGTAGCTATTAATGCTGCCCTGACCGGACACCTTGTATTTGCTACACTCCATACCAATGATGCAGCCGGTGCTGTAACCAGATTGGTTAATATGGGTATTGAACCATTTCTTATTACCTCGACCATTATCTTAAGTGTTGCCCAGAGATTGATACGAAGGGTTTGCCCTAAATGCGGCGAGGAATATGAGCCGTCAGAGATCCTTTTGAAGGAATTGGGTGTAATCCCAAAACCAGGAGAGAAGATAATATTCAAAAAGGGACAGGGCTGTGGACATTGCAGCCGTACAGGGTATCGTGGTCGTCTTGGGGTATTTGAGGTTATGCAGATAACAGATAACATCAAAGATATGATCCTTGCCCGGGAGGCATCCCATATAATCAAAGAAGAGGCAGCGAATAATGGTATGATTACCCTTGAAGAGGCAGCCCTGAGAAAGGTGATGAGCGGGCAGACTACCTCTGAAGAACTGATCCGAGTTGCCTTTGAAGCAAGAGGGAAGTTAGATATACATCATCACTTATTAGACAAACCAGAAAAAAATGGAGATAAGAAATGAACTTTGATAATAAAGGAAGTGCTTAGTTATCTCGACAAACTGCTACGGAATAGGAAATCAGCACGAGAAGCATACAGTATGTTGTGCTAATCTCACCAGCGGGTACTACATAGTGTATGGCGTTGACGCTGATTATCAGTTCTGTAACAGCCTGTCGATCAAGTTAGGCAAGAGAAGGAGAGCTTGGGAATATGGATATAACAGAATTTACGATAAGACTTTTGCTTCTTTTCTTTCCTGGAATAATCTGTTCATATATCGTAGACGCATTTACAATACATAAACCACGAGAATCATTTTTCTTTCTGCTTCAATCTTTTGTCTTTGGATTGTCGTCATATTTCTTATTTTGGTTGATACTTTTCATCGGAACCAAAGTGAATCTTTGTGTACCTAAACCAGAAGTCATATTTCTTCGAGCACTTGTTGATGCCAATATTTCTATTTCCTATTCTGAGATAGCTTGGGTCTGCATTGCCTCAATTATTCTGGGACTGGTTATCACTGCAATTGAAACCTATAAAATTCACTTTCGATTGGTTAAGATTTTAAGGATTACTAAAAAATTTGGTGAATTGGATGTATGGGGTTATGCCTTTAACGCAAAAAATATCGAATGGGTAACTATCAGAGATATAAAAAAAGACATGGTTTATGATGGATGGGTTAAAGCTTTTTCTGATGATTCAAAAGATGCTGAATTGCTTCTTCGCGATGTTTCTGTCTATAGCAATTTAGAAGGTGAACCTTTGTATCAAGTTGGAGCAATGTATATTTCCAGAAACCGTGATGATATTACAATAGAGTTCAGAACAATTCCAGTTAGTGAAAATATAAAATGGAAAAAGGAGGACGAAGATGAAAAAAATAACATCGAATCTATGGTCTGAAGATGCTTGCAAAAAAATAATATCGATTCCAGAGCCACTGAATGAGGGAACTATAAAAAAAGGAGGTGTAAATCTACCTCCAAAAACACCACCACCACCACCACCCTCTGGCCAAGGGAGCAAGTTATCCTCTATTGGAAAGAAGGAATCAAGGTAAAGGAAAATAATGGGACGATTTGCATATTTTCGTTAATTCAAGCGTTGCAGGTAAAACATACCAAGCTATTGCCTAATAAGGCAATTCATCTGACAGCAAGGGCTGGAGCATGTTTGAGAATGTTTGTGGCTTATCAAGCTTTTATTTGTTTGCAAGCAGTTCTTGATTTTTCGCAACTATTTACATAAACAACAAGTTAACGACCTGTGCAATTAGAATTTACGACTTTACTTTTGTTTTGTGTGGATACCATATCCAGTTTCTCACAATAGAGAAGAGAAAGAGCCACAAAGGGTGTAATCTACGGGGAAATATTGCAACAATAATAAGGTAATTACATAATAAGAAGAGCCTGACAAGGGTGCATCGATGGGTTTACACCCTTTGTGGCTCTTTCTCTGCAAACAAGTGGTGATTTCTAATTGCACAGATAACAAGTTAACAATAGGAGGAAGAAATGGGTACATGGATTGGCCGTGGCCGAAAGGCACGCACTTGTTATGGGTTTGATGATATTGCTATTGTCCCTGGGGGGATAACCATTGATCCAGAGGATGTGGATACAACATGGAGGCTTGGCAATCTTAAGTTTGATATTCCAGTACTTGCTTCAGCCATGGATGGGGTGGTGGATGTTCATTTTGCCATAGCCATGAGTAAGCTTGGCGGGATTGCAGTGCTTAATCTGGAAGGGATTCAGACCAGGTATGAGGACCCATCAGGGGCAATTGCTGAAATAGTCAAGGCTTCTCCGGATGAGGCAACCAATGTTCTGCAAAGGATATATGAGGAACCTGTTAAAAAGGAATTGGTCGCCAAAAGGATAAAAGAGATAAAGGATGGGGGCGGGATTGCCGCTGTCTCGGTTATCCCTCAAAGAATAGCTGAATTTGGTCCAATTGCTCAAGAGGCAGGGGCTGATATGCTTATCATTCAGGCAACCGTTGTTACGGCTAAGTATATCTCAGAGAAAAATCCTTCCTTAGATTTTAAGGAGTTAAAGAAAAAGATTTCTATTCCAGTGATTGTTGGCAATTGCGTAACCTATGAGGCTGCATTAGAACTCATGGGAACAGGTATTGATGGGTTGCTGGTTGGAGTAGGACCCGGATCTGCCTGTACAACCCGAGGGGTGCTTGGTATTGGTGTGCCGCAGGTATCAGCTACAGTAGATTGTGCAGCAGCCAGAGATTTTTATTATAAACAAACAGGAAGATATGTATCTATTATTACTGATGGCGGGATGTCTGTTGGAGGGGATGTTTGCAAGGCATTCGCATCCGGGGCAGATGCGGTGATGATAGGCTCTGCCTTTGCCAAGACAAAAGAGTCTCCAGGAAAGGGTTATCATTGGGGCATGGCTACGCCACACCGTAACCTGCCAAGAGGAACAAGAATCTTTGTTGGTACAACCTCAACCCTTGAGACAACCCTCTATGGTCCGGCACATCTGGACGATGGCTCGCAAAACCTTGTTGGTGCCTTACGAACCGCCATGGGTGTGTGTGGAGCAGCTAATATCAAGCAAATGCAATTGTCAGAATTGGTTATTGCCCCTGCCATAAAAACAGAGGGAAAGATATTTCAAAAGGCACAGAGGATAGGGATGGGGAAGTAACAGTAACTGCTCAATATTCTGCGGCAATTACATGAGTATATCAATCTCATTTACAGAGAGAAAGAATCACAAAGGGTGTAAATCCTAAGAGATAAACCCTTGTCAACGGCTCTTATCATTTGCAATTATCTTGTTATCGCTCGCAATTATTTTTCTCTCTGAGATATTTACACCCTTTGTGGTTCTTTCTCTTGTAATCGGGTATACTGCCTCAGAAAAACATCCCAAATAATATGGCGAATAACAGTTCGGTTAAAGGTAATAATATGTTATGGAAAAAGAAAGAGCACCAAGAAATCGTACGATTACTATAACAAAGAATGAAGCAGTTCTTCTTTCAAAATATTTGTCACATGCTACAAATGTATTGTCTATTAATGAAGTTATAGATAAAACTTTTAATGATAATTTATTTGAGATAATTAAATATTTCCCGTCAAACTTTGTTGACTTAATGGTAATTGACCCACCATATAATCTTGACAAAGAGTTTAACGGTTTTAAGTTTAATAAAATCGATGATGACAGTTATTTCAAATACCTCGATAGCTGGTTTCCTGAATTGATGCGACTCTTGAAACCAACAGGGTCAGTATATATTTGCGGTGATTGGAGAAGTACATCCGCACTATATCGTATTGTAAGCAAGTATCTTGTTGTCCAAAACAGAATTATTTGGCAAAGAGAAAAAGGGCGTGGTGCAAAGTCAAACTGGAAAAACTGCACTGAAGACATTTGGTTTGGCACAATTAGTAATAATTACTTTTTTGATGTAGAAGCAGTCAAAATGAAACGAAAGGTAATTGCTCCATACAAAGAAAATGGAGAGCCAAAAGACTGGGAAGAAACGGAAGAAGGTAATTTTAGATTAACACACCCATCTAACTTTTGGGATGATATTACTATACCATATTGGTCTATGCCTGAAAACACAGACCACCCTACGCAAAAACCCGAAAAACTAATTGCCAAATTAATCTTGGCTAGTTGTCCTGAAAAAGGGACTGTGTTTGATCCGTTTTTAGGTTCTGGTACTACTTCGGTTGTTGCTAAAAAACTTAATCGCCATTATTGTGGTGTTGAAGTCAACACAGAATATTGTTGTTGGGCACAAAACCGACTTGATGGGGCTGACTGTGACAAATCCATACAGGGTTATTCTGATGGTGTGTTTTGGGAAAGGAATTCACTGAATTATCAGAATGGGAAAAAAAGATTAAGTAAGAACATACAGCCCCTAAACCTTTTTTCACTTTTTGAGGTAGCAAATGACAAATAGAAGTAAATTATTCTCTGGGCATATTCAGTCAGATATAGAAAGAAATGTTTTGACACTTATCAATGAAGAACATAGTTTGATGAGTGCCAGAACCATTAATAGTCCTCGTGCTGTTGGTGATGCTATTCAGCAATTGCTCGAATCAAAATTTAATGAACTTCTTCCCAAAGAAATTCTTAAAGAATACAATTCGTCATTTGCTCGTCGATCTATGGCGGATTTCGCATTTACAGATAACGATGGTTTTTATTATGTGGTTGATAATAAGACACACAATCTTGATACAGCATTCAATATGCCAAACCTAACATCTGTTGAGCGACTCACAAGGTTCTATGAAGATGATAGTAATTACTTTATACTTCTGATTGTTGCATACAAAATTGAAAAAGAAAAACTCAAGGCAAAATCTTGTCATTTTGTTCCAATAGAACATCTTGATTGGCAATGTCTGACAATTGGCGCATTGGGTTGGGGGCAAATTCAAATCGCCAATTCTAACAGAATATCAATCAATGACAAACAAACCAGAAAGTCATGGATGCTTCGACTCTGTGCTATACTTGCTGAATTTTATCCAAAAGAGATTGAAAAGATTGCTGGTAGAATCAAGCATTTTGAGGAAGTAAAAAGGTATTGGGAAAAACATGAAGATATTTGACCGCCTTTGCTATTTTTTGGCTTTGTCAAAAAAGACACTGTATGTTGTAATGTGATTGTATTCTGGTGCGAGGATCGAGACTCGAACCCGCACAGGTTGCCCCACCAGATCCTAAGTCTGGCGCGTCTGCCAACTCTGCCATCCTCGCAAATGGCATGGGAAATAAGCAAACCTATTTCTGTAATTGCTCAATATCCTGTGGCAATTCCAGAAGGTTGAAGGTGCTGAGGCAATCTAACTCGTTGCAATTGTGGGAGTAGAGACGCAAAATATTGCGTCTCTACTTATAAGGGTAGTCTTCATGACTTACAAAATCCATAGGTTATTGAGTAATTACTTAAAAAAGGAAGGTGAAAAGAAATGTCACACATTAAAAAGCATGACTTAAAAAAGGATGAGCTGGCTCTATGGATACATGACTCGATTGAATATGTCAAGAAAAATCCGACAAAGATTCAGACATATGGCGGGATTGCTGCCGGAGTAGTTATTGGTGGAATTATCCTCTGGTCAGCTGTCTCTACCTCAATTAATAATGTGAGGAAGCAGTTTTCTCAGGCACAGGTTGCATATCAACAATGCGTTCCGGGTGAAAAAGAGGGTTACATAAAGGCAAAGGATGTCTTTTCATCCATTATCAACAAATATGGCTTTACCAAAGAGGCCAAATTTGCCAGATTTTATAAAGGGGCATGTTGTTATTACCTTGGACAGCTTGATGATGCTAAGGCTTGCTTTGAGGAATTTCTGGAAAAATATCCAAAACACACTCTGTCTCCGGCTGCTTACTGTCGCATAGGTAACATCTACGAACAAAAAAAAGAGTTTAAGAAAGCAATTGATTCGTATGAGATGTTGTCAAAAAAGTATCCGCAGAGTTTTGAGGTTCAGGAGGCTTCTTTAAGTCTTGGAAGATGTTATCAGAAAACAGGGAATGTACTGCAGGCAAAAAAAATGTATGGAAAGATAGCAACAAATTCTGGATGGGCTGATGAAGCAAGGTTCTGGTGGAAAAATCTATGAGTAACCCATTACATGTTGCCTTCTTGTGGCACATGCATCAACCATTTTACAAGGATATTTCTACCTCAGAATACTCTCTTCCATGGGTAAGGCTGCATGGGATTAAAGATTACTATGATATGATCTCTGCCTTAGATGCATATCCATCAATCCATCAAACATTTAACATGGTTCCATCCCTGATGATTCAATTGGATGAGTATGCGAAAGGTGCAAGTGACAGGTATTTGGCGTATACCATGATCCCGGCTAAAGACTTAAGTCATGGACAAAAGACCTTTCTGCTGCAAGAATTTTTTTCTGCAAACTGGGATAATATGATCAAGGTCTTCCCTCGATACAGAGAGCTTATAGAAAAAAGAGGTATAACTGTTTCAAGAGATGAACTGCTTACGGCTGTTAAAAGGTTTAGTACTCAGGATTTTCTTGACCTTCAGGTCTGGTTTAATATTGCATGGTTTGATCCGCAATTTCAAGGAAGAGATTCATTCTTAGCAAACCTTATCAAAAAACAAAAGAATTTTACTGAAGAAGAAAAACAAAAACTTATAGATAAACAAAGAGAGGTTATCTCATGGATACTGCCTAAATATAAAAGGATGCAAGATACCGGACAGATTGAGGTTTCAGTAACCCCATACTATCACCCCATACTTCCATTATTATGCAATACAGAATTAGCCCGACAGTCAGACCCGAATGTTACCTTGCCAACAAAAAGATTTTCTGCCCCTGAGGATGCAAGAATGCAGATAAAGTCGGCAGTAGATTGCTACCAACATTACTTTGGCTGCAACCCCAGAGGGATGTGGCCATCAGAAGGGAGTGTTTGCAACGATATTATTCCTATGGTGGCGGATAATGGTATTAAATGGCTGGCAACAGATGAATGGATTCTGTATCACACACTTGGTGTGGACAGGTATAGTGCCCATCTGCTGTATAAGCCGTATAATCTCAACATAGACGGAAAACAAGTAAGTGTAGTCTTTCGGGATAGAGCACTTTCTGATACTATTGGTTTTACCTACGGAAAATGGAATACCTATGATGCGGTTTCTGATTTTATCACCAGACTTCATCATATCCATGACATGCTGCCCAAAAAAAGAAACAATCTTGTGTGTATTGCCATGGATGGGGAAAATGCGTGGGAATACTATTCAAAAAATGGCTGGGAATTTTTAGAATATCTCTATACCTGTCTCTCTCATGATGAAAAAATAAGATGTGTTACTGTAAGTGAATATCTTAAGGAAAATCCCCCGCAAGAAACACTTACAGAGATTCATCCAGGCTCATGGATAAATTCTAACTTCCAAATTTGGATAGGCGGCAAGGAAGAAAACAGGGCATGGGATCATCTATACGAGGCAAGAGAGGCTCTGGTAGACTTTGAAAAAGAACATGGTCAATCAGACAAAACTAAGACTGCATGGGAATATATTTATATTGCTGAAGGATCGGATTGGTTCTGGTGGTATGGGGATAAACACTATTCCCCAAACGCAGATATTTTTGATTCCCTGTTCAGAGGGTATCTGGAAGGGATATATAAGATTCTTGGGTTAAGCATTCCTGAAGGGATTAAAAAGCCAATAAGGCTGTAGGGGCAGACCTATGTGTCTGCCCAATAGCAGGGGAAAGGCAGACCCATGTGTCTGTTGCTCCTACATCCTTTCCTGCTTGGTGAGCAGGTTGTTTTGTGCGGCAGTGTTACAGGGGCAGACACATAGGTCTGCCCCTACATCTGCCCTTGTATGACCGATGGTGGATGTCCCCCTTAACAAAGTGGGATTAATGGGGTTGTCTTCGGTCGCAATTTCTACCAATCACTGACTCATTACCTCGTGGATTATCATCCCGAATAATCAGAACCTTTGAGAGGATTGACCTTAAGGAGAAACAGATGCTTTGTTGTGAACAATGCGAAAAACATACTAATTGTGTAAAAAAATGGATATTGGGTGAACAGGGAATGCCCCGAACATGCTGTTTTGAATGTCCTTATTTTTCTAAGTGTTTTAATGATAACATGAAAAAGCGATGGGAAATAATTCATAAGACAGAGAGCGAAGATATTGCACGCGGAGACGCGGAGAAAAGAGGAGAAGGATAGGAATAGGGATTGAATGTATAATCCTTGATAACTATTCACATATCCATGAGATTGAAGGTGATAAAGCAATCTAATTCGTTGCAATTGCCATGTTGTAGAGACGCAAAATTTTGCGTCTCTACAACATGGCAATCTTCGTGGCTTGCAAAATCCACAGGTTATTGAGCAATAACCCTATCTCTTATATTTTGTTTGTCTGTGTCAATTATCTCCGCGGTCTCCGCGTCTCCGCGTGAGATTTTTTATTTACATCAAGACATGGAGGCTTTGACTTGAAAAAGATTCTTGTCTTAACCGTATTGGCCGGCATGGGACATGTTCGTGCAGCTGAGGCTATTTGTGAGGGAATACGGCAGGTTTCGCCAGAATCTATTGTCTGGCTGAAAGATCCTCTTGAAAAAGAGCCCAAAAAACAACGATTTATAAATAATTTCTATGTCTTTATGGCAAGGCACATGCCGTATATTTGGGGATATTTTTATAATAGCCGCCTGATTTCAGGTGTGTATTCTCCGATACGGTGGTATATTACCAAAAGATATGCAGCCTTGGTTGCACAAAATATCAGAGAATTTCAACCAGATGTAATCGTTTCCACCCATCCATTTCTTGCTGCTGCAGTAGGGGTTTTGAAAAAACAGACTGAACGCTCACCTCATCCTTGTCTCACAGGAAGTGGTAAAAAGAGATTAAATATCCCCCTTATTTCTGTGGCTACAGACTTTCATGTGCACTTATTTGGGGTAAACAGGCAGGTAGATGCCTTTGTGGTTCCATGCGAAGAGATGGCTAAGTATCTTGAGAGTCAGGGTATTTCCTCTGAAAGGATAGCGGTTGAGGGTATTCCTGTCAGCCCCAGGTTTTCTATTCCCATAGAGATGACCGCAGCAAAGGAATCCCTTGGGTTTGACAAGGATATGCCGATTGTTCTGATACTTTCCGGCGGGTTTGGGATAGGACCAGTGTTTAATTTATTGGAGGCATTCAAGAATATCAAGGGAAATTTTCAACTGGCAATAATTATTGGCAGGGATGAAAAATTAAGGGAAAAGGCAGAGGCAATTACTAAGGATTTTAATTATCGAGTCAAGGTATTTGGCTTTGTGAATAATATGGAAGAGTTTATGTCCATGTCAGATGTGATAATTACTAAACCAGGCGGCATGTCTGTGTCAGAGGCATTAGCAAAAAGAGTGCCTCTTTGCCTGATGCAAGCCATAAAGGGACAAGAGGAATGGAATGTCAGGGTATTGGTTAATGCCGGGGCAGCTGTATATCCAAAGCGTACAAAGGATATTCCACAGGCTGTTTGCGAGCTTTTGGCTGATGAAGCAAGTCGTTATTCTATGAAAGAGGCGGCAGGAAGGCTGGGAAAGCCGAATTGTACGGAGAATATTGCCAGATTGGTGATGGAAACAAGATAAGCGTTCAGCTATCAGTGATCAGCCTTCAGCTCTTACAAGGCATTAGCCACAAAAAGCAGGAAGGTATAATGGTCAGGGAGACTTTTCCCTCTTGATTTTATGGTCTTTGCTGACTACTGATAGCTGACGGCTGAACGCTTACGAAACAAGGAGGTAATAGGTAATGTATAGTGTGTTTATAAGTCATAGTACTCAAGACCGGGGATTAGTCATTGCACTTGCTCACATACTTACAAAATTTGAAATAAAGGTATTTGTTGCAGAATGGTATCTTACTCCAGGAGAGCCTGTCAGGAAAAAAGTATTTGAGAAAATTGAAAAATCTGACTGTATTGTTGCTTTATTAACACAAAATGGAGTAAGATCTAATTGGGTCAATCAGGAAATAGAATGTGCATTAAAGGCTGGCAGGACACTTATTCCAATTGTAGAAAAAGGGGTTAATATAAACGACTTGGCAGCATTACAAGGCAAAGAATATATTGAATATGATCCTCATCAATATGAAGATGCATTATCTAAAACAGCAGGCTTTGTTAAATTGTTAAAATTGAAGAAGCAAGAACAGAAAAAAGCCTTACTTGTTGCAGGAGGAATCCTTGCTTTTTTCCTTTTACTTTCTTCACAGAGGGAGGGAAAATGAGTACTATTTCATATAGTGCAGAAAAAAACAGCCTAAAGGCAGAAATTTATGATATTATCCCAATAAAGCCTGTGAGAAAAGGGCAGTTTAGGTTATGGGTAGATCAAAATAATGTTGATATTTGTGCCATTTCTATTAATTGCTTTGAAGATGTGTCAAAAGATTTTGAGTATTACTACAAAGAAAAGGCAATTCATGCATTGTGTGGAAAATACAAAGACAGACTTAGCAGTAGTGAAGAATTTGCCAGACAAAAGCAGATTGAAATTGAGTTAGAGGAACAGAAATGGCAAGAGAGATAGTTAATTATGTTATGGATACATGTGGATTACTTGTTTACCTTCGACAGGAGGAAGGATGTGAAAAGGTTAAAACACTTTTTAGTGATAAGTACAATAGATTTTTTATGCATGCAGTAAATGTAGGAGAGGCGTATTATGATACATTACGAAAAGATAAAAATGAGGCTCAAGAAATTTGGGATGACATACAACAACTTCCTATAACCATAATTTGGGAATTGGACATTCCTTTTATTGAGATAGTAGGTAAATACAAAACATCCTTTAGGGTTTCTTATGCAGATTGCTTTGTCCTGGCATTGGCAGAACAAAGGTTTGCTACAGTAATATCCACGGATCATCATGAATTAGAAAGCATTGAAAGAGAAGGGAAGATACCATTTTGTTGGTTAAGATAAATGTAAGCGTTCAGCTATCAGCAGAAAGCTCAAACCATAAAATCGCTGATCACTGAACGCTTACGAATAATATTATGGAGGGAAATTGTGTCAAGAATACTAATTGCTATTGGATTTCTTTTCGTTACCACCAATCTCTACGCACAAAAAGAGGCAGCAGGTGTTATCACCGCAGTAACCATTATTGGCAACGAAACAGTACACGAAGTGGTGGTTCTTCGTGCGGTAAGTGTCAAGATAGGTGATAGTTTTGATGCAAAAAAGGTAGATGCAGACATTCGTGCTATCTATAAACTTGGCTATTTTGAGAATGTGTCTGCCTCTACTAAGGCAGCAGATGGCAAGACCACCCTCATCTTTTCAGTTAAGGAGAGGCAAAAGGTTGTTTCTGTAAATATTGTCGGCAGCAAAGAGCCAAGCCATGAGGAGCTGAAAAAGCTGATAACCGTGAAGGAAAATGCTCCCTGCCAGCCTTATCAAGTTAAAGAATCTACCCAGAAGATATTGGAATATTGTCAGGAAAAGGGGTACTGTTTTGCTGAGGTAACAAGTGAGATAAAGCAAGCCTCTTCAACAAGCTCAACACAGGCAGCGGATAAAAAAAAGACAGCATCCAATAAAGATGCTGACTCGCAGATAAAAAATCTAACAGGCGTGGATGTTATCTTCCATCTTGATTCCAAACAATTGGTCAAGGTAAAAAAGATAGCCTTTTTGAATAACACCATACCTGCAAAAACTCTGAAGAGACAGATAAAGACAACCAAGGGTGGGAGTTATAACAAGGCAGAGCTGGATATTGATATGCAGCGGCTTACTTATTATTATAAATCAAAGGGGTATTTACAGGCAGACATCGTTTCTCAGGATATTGCCTATGTTACTGAAAAGGGTGACAAAAAAGGGATAACAATTACCATTAATATCTCTGAAGGCAGCCAATTCAAGATAACAGGAATAGAGATTACCGGTAATAAGCTCATCCCTGAGACTGAAATAAGAACGAAGATGAAGACCGGAGAAAATATCCTGTATAATGTTATCAGCATCAGTCAGGATATGCAGATGATTAATAATCTGTATGCTGAAAAAGGATATATCTCATCTCAGGTTATCATGGAAGAGGATGTAGATGTAGATGCAAAAACAGTACTCATTACCTTTAAGATATCTGAAGGGTCCCAGTCATATATAGAAAAAATCCTTATTACCGGCAACACAAAGACTAAAGACAATGTTATCCGCCGCGAGCTTTTGGTTAAAGACGGCTCTTTATTTGATGGACAGAATGTCAGATTGAGCAGGCAGAAACTTATCAACCTTGGGTATTTTGAGGAGGTAAATTTTGATATCAAGCCAGGAACAGAGAATGGTAAAAAGGTTTTGGATATAGTCGTTAAAGAAGGAAAAACAGGTACATTTCTTTTTTCTGCGGGTTATGGCTCCCAACCAGGGGGTTATGGCTCAATTGAATGTGCCTTAAATAACCTCAAAGGCAAGGGGTATGCCATGAACATCAAGGGTGAACTGGGACAAAATATTACCAACTATGAGTTTGGGTTTACAAATCCATGGTTCAGGGACAGGAAGCCAAAGACATTGATTGGTATTGATTCATGGAACAGCAGTGATAAATATACTGATTATACCAGTCAAAGAAGGGGTGGAGCAATAAGGACCAGCCGTGATACATCAAAACATAACGCCTTGAGCTGCAAGTATAAATACGAAGAGGTTTCTATGAGGAATATGTCAGCTAATATTTCTGATTCTATCCGTGAGTGGAAGGAAAAGTGGAGTGAAAAATATGTCAAAACATCATGCTTAAACTTAAGGTTTGTGAGAAATACCAAGATGGGTGATGATATATTCAATCCCGAATCAGGCTGTTTTTGGGATATCTCACAGGATCTGGTTGGTGGCATGCTGGGTGGAGATGTTGAATATTATAAGCCAACAATAGATGCAACCTATTATATTCCAAGCTGGTGCAAGTTTGTTCTGGCTGTTCACAGTCGATTTGGAATTATCACCAAATTAAATGGTAATAACGCATCGCCTGATTATGAAAAGTTCAGAGTGGGTGGACATTATTCTGTTCGTGGTTATGGAGAAAGAAGTATTTGCCCTCAAGATGCAAATGGAAAACAAGAAGGAGGTGAGTCGGTTTTCGTAGGAAATCTTGAATATCGTTTTCCAATCGCACCCAAGCAGCTTTATGGGGTCTTGTTTGCTGACTGCGGTAATGTATGGGAAAAAGCTTCTGATATTGACTTTTCTGAGCTAAAATTTGGGGCAGGCTTGGGGATAAGAATTAATAGCCCCATAGGTCCCATCCGCATGGATTATGCATGGAGATTAAATGATGCCATAGGGCAGGTAAAGGGTGAAAGCAAGATTCATTTTGGAATAGGACCATCGTTTTAAGAGAAAGGAAGAATACAGAATACAGGAGTCAGAATACAGAAAAAGGAGATAATTGCACACACTCTTGAAAGAGGTTATGGGTGGATGTCCCCCACTGGCTGGATTAGAGGTGGATTTCTCTCAACCTTCCTGATTCTGAATACTGACAGCTGAAAGCTGAACGATTATTATTTTAAGGAGGCGTAAAGAGATGTTGAGAAGATGTTCGTTGATATTGGTGAGTATGCTGCTCGCAGCTTGTTGGTTCACAGGTTTTGTATCTGCCGAGGTTAATATTGGTCTGGTAGATACAAAGACTGTGTTTGAAAGCCATCCTAAGGCACAGCAGGCTAAGGAATCCATGGAGCAGGACATGACCAAGTTCCAAAATATGTTTCAGGCAAAACAAGAAGAGATCAAGACATTAAAAGAGAAATTAGATTCAGCTACTCTTTTGTCTGATGAGGAAAAGGAAAAGCAAAAAAAGGTAATTAATGAAAAGATAACCGAGATTATGAAATATAAAGAAGAAATAAGCAGCGAGTTAGAAACCAAGGAACAGCAATTAACAAAAGAGATAGTTGACGATATCTATGCCGTTATCTCTGAGATTGCTAAAAAGAAGAATCTTCAGTTAGTCATGGAAAAGGGCAGTACCCTTTATGCTGCAAGTGGATTGGATTTGACTGAGGATGTAATGAAGATGATTGAGGAAAAGAGTCAAAAGTCATCAAATAAAAGTCAGGACAAAAACTAACAAATAGTTGGAAATGTTGCCAGCTTGATCAAATATTTGTCTCCTGCTGGCAAAAAGCAGGATTAAAAGCGAGAGCAAGCTCTCGCTTTTTCTTTTTTGAAAGTAAAATAAATGGTAACTATTCAGCTATACAAATGTGTAAGATAAGGGGAAATGGGGAAAAGGGAGAATTGGAGAAAAAATCTTAATCTCTTTCTCTGATTCAAAAAACAATTCTTGTAATTTTATCAGTTAATTCTTCTTTTCTCCATT
>JAHIZN010000031.1 GCA_018814245.1 bacterium | reverse complement strand
GTAAAAACATGAGAGATAGCACAATTTTCATTTTGAGGTAAAAAAAAAGGCAAAAAAGATGCAAAAAACTTCAAAGGGTGTAATAACTTAAGAAGAAAGGTGCAAATGGTAGAAATTTCCTCATTTCTCTATAGTTCTTTGCGAATATTCTTCATGCCTCTATAGTAATCTTTTATACTTAAATTTGACTTACCCACATGATTCGTTAAGGAACCCTTCCTTCTTCTATGCGTGTTTATGTGTTAATAGATAACTAATACCAATTATGCCAATTATACTGATAACAATGAAGATGATACCTAATATAGTCATTTCTATTTCCTCCATCCGTCTAAAAGATATGCCAATAAAAGAGTTATAAGGGTAGCAGCACTGCCACTAATTACAATCCAAATTTTAAAATTAATAGGGTTAATTAATTGACCTAATACTATAGTAGCAAATATAATTTTACTCATATCATATAAATATTTAGCTAAATTTTGTTGTTGCTCCTTAATCATATTCATCATGCTATCACAAAAGCAACTATTTGTCAAGATAAATATTTTCTCATGTTAGCAATTCTGATGGGGTCGGTTACAGGGGTCAGCCTGGGCTGATGGCTAATACCTGACAGCTGAATGCTTTCGTATCACCTTACCGCAAAATTTATCTGTTCGTTCTCCATGAGAGACAACTATCTGACCATTCAGGATAACGAAATCAATGCGGTTCTTTCTTGCCTCAAATGGGTAGCTCTGTTTTAGCATGGTGCAAAATGTTAGCGACAACGAGAAGAGGAAGAACCACAAAGGATGTAAATCCATCGATGCACCCTTGTCAGTCGGCGATTACCTTCGCTATCGCTAACTTAAATTGAAGAAAATTATGATTCCATCTGAAGCAGCACACTACAATAGTTAGGTAGCTGTTTCTGCCCCGTAGCAGCTCAACATTTGGCGTTATGTGTTGTGAGTATTAATAAAAAAAAATTGACTTTTGAAGAAAGTTGTGTTAAGATTTAATAAGAGAAGATTTCCTGATTGAGGTTAAATAAAAAGTGAGCATACTTTTTAAGGGTAAGCGAAATGCTATGTTACAAACAATGTTAGATTGTGGGAAAATATTATTACTACACTATAACATTAATTCCTGATACTCGATGTTCAAGTTTTTTGAAAAATTAATGGTTACCATAGAGGCACAAAGATAAGATTCCTGCAGGAGTTTACCCCTGTGAATGCAGGGGCAGGAATGACAGAAGAGTTTTAAGCTGTCATTCCTGCGAATGCAGGAATCTCCCTATTAAACTATCAAGAATTAATGTCAAGATGTACTACAACGCTAAGAAAGAAAGGAGGGATACTCTTCGCAAATTACTGTATCTAATCGTCAGTGCATCAGGGAGGTTCAGGATTGAAAAGACAAGGGATTGAGCATGGCTTTACACTCCTTGAGGTAATGATGGCTGTGGCTATCTTCGGGATAGCAGTCATTACCCTGTTGGGGGTGTTTTCAAATGGACTTAATCTGATAAGGCTAATAAATGATCACTCGCAAGCAATTATTCTTGCTCAATCAAAACTTGCAGAATTTAGTGGAGCTATCCCCTCTACAGGATTGGAACGGGATGCCATTGGAAAACAAGGATGCTTTGATTGGGAAATACATTCATCTCCCATGGATCATGGGCTGGAAAAGATTGTTCTGACTATTAGCCGGAATGGGCATCAAAAAATACAATTGGTTACATTGAGGGAGACAATTCTGTGAAAAATGCGGGCAGCTGATGTTTTTGCCATATTTCATCCCTTGCAAGCGAGAAACATTATTCGTAACATTAAAAGTGTAAGAAGGTGGATATGGAGATATGACATGAGATATGGGGATAATAATATAATCAATGCCTTAAAATCGAAGGGAAGATTACAGGGTTATCATTCCTAAGGGGATAAGTTGTATTATTCTCATATTGTAACTATTCAGGTAGTGTAAGAAGGGGGATACGGAGATAGAGGGGATAAAGGGGATGGGTAATATCAAAGTATTTCTGTTTCTGCCTTGTTTGT
>JAHIZN010000214.1 GCA_018814245.1 bacterium | reverse complement strand
GACACGACAGATTGTGCTACAACAGATTGTAGAGACAGAGGGCAGGAACGAGGGGACTTGCCCAATTATCGTGAACTTGAGTTTTCACACAGTCTGCAGGGGACTGCCCCTACAAAATTATAAGGAGTACATCTATGATGATAGATATTCTGCATTCATGGGATGATAAGGAAAGAGAAAGAATCAGTGAAATACTTGTTCGTACAAATCTTTTACTTCGGGATACAGAGGCAAACGCTGCTGTTAATGAAATAATTAATGATGTAGCAGCTACCGGGGATAAGGGATTGATAAAGTATACCCAGAGGTTTGATGGGGTGAAATTAACACCAAAGACTCTCAGGGTTAGCCCTACAGAGATACGGAATGCCTATGCTCAGGTAGAAAAGGAATTCTTAGATGCCATCAGGCTTGCCTCTACGAATATTACTAAATTTCATATTAAACAATTGAGAAACTCATGGATGGTGGCAGAGACAAATGGCGGGACACTTGCTCAATTGTATCGGCCTATTGAACGGGTGGGTATTTATATCCCCGGAGGAAGCGCACCGTTGGTATCTACTGTATTAATGACAGCCATGCCGGCCAAGGTAGCTGGTGTAAGCCAGATAGCTCTCTGTACCCCGCCAGGACCCGAGGGTCAGGTGTCCCCTTATATTCTGGCTACTGCCCATGTTATTGGGGTAAATGAGATATATAAGGTTGGCGGTGCTCAGTCAATTGCAGCCATGGCTTTTGGAACACAGACTATTCCAAAGGTAGATAAGATAGTTGGACCAGGGAATATCTATGTTACCTTAGCCAAAAAGGCAGTATATGGGCATGTGGCTATAGATATGATTGCCGGACCAACCGAGATAGCTATTATTGCTGATGAACAAGCCAACCCAAGGTTTTTGGCAGCTGATCTATTGGCTCAGGCAGAACATGACCCATTATCCTGCTCCATTCTGCTGACTACCTCTCAGGAGATTGCCTTGCGTGTAGCAGAAGAGATGGAAAAACAGATACAAGGCTTAACCCGCAGGGAGATTATCGAAAAAGCCTTAAAAAATGGTGCCATTATTGTGGTTGAAACTATTGATGAGGCAATATCCATGGCTAATGCCTTTGCCAGTGAACACTTAGAGATTCATGTCAAGAATCCATGGGAGCTGATTGGCAGGATAGAACATGCCGGATGCATACTCATGGGTGAGCATACCCCGGAATCTGTGGCAGATTATTTTGCCGGGCCAAGTCATGTCCTGCCGACCTCAGGAACAGCAAGGTTTTCTTCTCCACTTACGGTTGATGACTTTGTTAAAAAAACCAGCTTGGTGTGCTGGAGTAAACAAGAGCTTGGCACATTTAAGGATGATATTATGAGGATAGCCGGGATTGAAGGGCTTGATGCCCATGCCCGGGCAGTAGGGATAAGGTTTGAGGAGTAGGATGGAGGAAAATTAAAAATTATGAATTAAAAATTAAAAATTATAGGATTAGACCACATTCTGCACTCAAAATTTGTAAATTACGAAACAACACTTCTACTCTGTATTTCATTTTCTTTCTTCTCTTCTTTCTAACATTTTTAATTTTTAATTCATAATTTTTAATTATATCTTCAAGTTTGAGGAGGGAATATGGTCTGTGGAATTGGCGCGGATGTAGTAGAGATATTGAGAATAAAAAAGAGTTTCCTGCGATTTGGGCGAAGGTTTCTTGAGCGAATATTTACAGAGAATGAGATTAAATACTGTCAGAGTAAGAAACGAAGTTATGAACATCTGGCAGCACGATTTGCTGCAAAAGAGGCAGTATTAAAATCCTTTGGTGTTGGCTGGCCAATGATACCCTTAAGAAATATTGAAGTAACAAATGACCCAATCACAGGCTCTCCAGAGATTCAGCTTTCTGGAAAGGCAAAATATATGGCTGACAGCATTCAGGCTCATACCATCTTTATCAGCCTCTCCCATTCAGAGCATTTTGCAACTGCCTTTGCCGTAGCTACTAAAAAGATTGGGTATTAGAGAGAAAGAATTGGAAGTAAATGTTTAGTCAATTCTTTGTGGTGTCACGGTAATAAGCGACCACAAGGGTCGCAGCTGCGAGGCACAGAATGTTCCTCACCAGTTGGGACAAGGGGTAACGATTTGTAGCTGCAGGGCTTGTCCCTGCTGACTTGAGTTATTCAGGGACACCATCAAAAAATAAAAAAGGGACAGCGACTATTAAAACTGACATTTTGTACTCAATATTGTTTGGCACGATTCTTTCTTATGATGTAACTACTCAGCTATTGTTATTTTAAGCATATTTGTAGCTACTTAGGCAGCAAGAATACAGAATTCAGGAGTCAGAAGTCAGAATGAAAACACCTGCTATGATAGTTTTCGCAGGAAATATGGGGATATTGAGAGAGAGATAATGGGATTTATAGGCTTACTCTGGAGCTATTCTGAATTCTGACT
>JAHIZN010000213.1 GCA_018814245.1 bacterium | reverse complement strand
TACACAACAATCGATCACATCGTAGCTGCAGGGTGCCAGGGGTGCTACCCCCTTGTCCCTGCTGATATGCAGGAGGCAGCCACAAGGGTTGCCGCTACAAATCTTTATGACTGGCTGTAGCTGCAGGGCTTGTCCCTGCAAATTGTTATGCGTCAAATTAAGGTTGACACGACACTTGTGCCAAATTTTAGTTCTGTAACAGCCTGTCGAATAACAGCCTGCTTGAGTTTAAGTTGTAATTTGCGAGAAATTACCTATTGAGGTAAAAATATACGAAAAATAATTCTTGCTTTTTTTGAAAAATAGGTGTATATTAAAAAGTATGTTCACTGCTCACAAATATTCTGCAACAATGTTAGTCACCCATCATGTTATCCTCAGGAGGTCATTTTCAATGAAATGTTTATCGATTAAACTATTCCTCATCTCTTCACTGATTTTTTATTCCTACCCTGTCTTTTCTCAAGAACCCTTAGAATTATTGCTTTTTGATGAGTCTGAGGTTACCAGTACTGCGGCAAAACACGAGCAAAAAATTATTGAAGCACCCTGTACCATCAGGGTTATAACCAGAAAAGAGATTGAAGTCTGGGGATATAGAAACCTTGATGAGCTTCTCAGGGCACAACACGAGATTGATATTACTAATAATAGGGTTTTTACCATTGTCAGCATTCGGGGCTGCGGCGGAACATCCGGAAGCGAAAGGGTATTGTTTTTGTTAGATGGAAGACCAATGAATGCTGTGGTTATCGGGAGTGTAGAGCCGGTGATGATTGGTCTGGATAATGTTGAACAGGTAGAGATTTTACAAGGACCTGGTTCAGCCATGTATGGTGCTAATGCCTTTGGCGGGGTGATCAACATTATCACCCGTTCTGCAGATAAGCCTGTTTTCGAGATTGCATCCTCAATCGGAATAAATAAGATGCTGGATAAAACCAAGTCTCCGGCAAAAGAAACATCCGGCGATTCTGGATATTATCGGGTATGCTATGGAAATAAGCTGGAAAATAATATGTCCTTATTCCTGAGTGCCAGTCAGTTGAATGCAAACGGTGCCAGGACCAATGCGGATGTGAAAAATGATTTTATTACCGCAAAGTTCAGTGTTCCGACAAGTGATTCATCAAGTGTTACATTTTACACAGGTATATCTGAGGGGAATATGGGGCTGGCTGAATACTTTTTTGATGACGGCTGCAGGACCGGAAGGGCTGGCATGGATAATCGCTATTCAGAGGTAGCCTATAAGGGTATGCCCAGCCCTGTCTCTGATTTGGCTGTCCGTGTTTACCATGGGGTTACAAACATTAACCTTCAATTGCCTGTTATGCGAATAGGAACCCCAACTGCTACCAGTAGTATCAGCAGCATGGAGTATCCTCGATACCATGAGTCAATGAGCGGGCTTGAGGTTCAACACAACTGGTTGATAAATGAGCAGAACCTTTTCATTTGCAGCCTTGATTTGCGTCGAGAGGTTGGGGAATTGCCGAAATATGGTACATGGACAGTGGGCACACAGGCGATATACAATGCCAGTAAAAATGAACGCTATATCGGCAATACAAGTGCCATATATATTCAGGATGAATACAAACCAAATAAGCAATTAACGCTGATCATGGGGGCACGGTATGACCAGCACAGTGTTTATGGCTCAATGGTAAGCCCAAGGCTTGGCATGGTGTATAATCTCAAAAATCATCCCACGGTTTTTAAGGCTTCTGCCGGCAAGGCATTTCGTCCGCCAGACTTTTCCGAGCTTTACAATCAGCAATACTTTACGACTGTCCTTGTTCAGAAAAAGCCGGGTAAGGAATTGATACCAGAAAAGGTAACTTCATGCGAGGCAGGGGTATTCCATCAATTAAATAAAAAGACCAGGGGTAGATTAATAATATTCAGGAATGATATGGAAGACCTGATTGATTTTCCCTACACTGCATTTGTAGGAACAACACCTATCAGGAGGGAGTATATAAATCAGTCCTCGGCTGAAACAAAGGGTGTAGAAATGGGGCTGGAAAGATGGCTGACGGATAATCTTTTCGCAGCACTTTCTTATACACGGCTGGATACATGGCTTGTTACCCCTGGCAAGAATAACAATATTCCGTATATCCCCAAAAGCAAGACTACCTTGAATCTGAATTATACCCCTGTTGATAAACTGGCGATGGGCATAAGTGCAACAATGGTAGGGGAAAGGCTTTCTATGATTACACGGACACACCCTATTGCCGCTGTTACGCTTCCATCTTATGTTATGCTGGATGCTTATTTTAGACAGAGCTTGAGTGATACTGTGTTTTTGTCTGTGATTGGACAAAACCTGCTCGATGAGGATTATGAAGAGGGGCCGGATTTTATGACCACACGGAGACAGGCAGTGCAGGTAACGATAGGATGTAGAACAAATTAAAAATTATGAATTATGAATTAAAAATTAGAGAAGAAGAATTGAGAGAGGATGAAATATAGTCTGTAATTTTTAATTTCATGGTAGCTCTTCTTCCCTTTCTTCATTTTTAATTTTTCTAAAACACGAGGCAAAGAAACATGAAATTACATTTATGGCTGCCATGCCTACTAATAAGCCTGTTTTGTTTGTCACCCAAAACTTGTACCGCAGGGTCAGGGATTGCCATTATTGTCTCTCGGCAGATACAGCCCTACATGGTTGTTGTTAATGAGATTAAGGCAGGAATAGACGCTGTTTTTTATGAATACAACCTGAATGGGGACAAAAGGAATGTCCGCAAAATTATCCCGGAGATTTTGTCCAAAAAGCCTGACCTTATTGTGGCTATTGGGACAGAGGCTGCTGAAGGATGCTCCGGCAGGACCAGCGGCATACCAACAATCTTTACCATGGTACTGAATCCATACATTCTCAAGCTTAATATGAGCGGGGTAGCGATGGATATCTCAGCCCGGATGCAGATACAGTCATTGAAAAAGATACTGCCTAATGCCAAAAAGATAGGGGTTATCTATAATCCCAGGGTTTCTGCTTCGTTAATCTCTGCCGCCAAAAAGGAAAACATCTCTCTTCTTGCCTTCCCCGTATCCTCTGAGCCACAGGTTATGCCTGCCTTAAAGAATATGCTTAGCCAGCAGATAGATGCCTTCTGGCTTGTTCCTGACCCAATAGTTGCCAGTCAATCAATCTCAAGGTACATTATGGAGACAACGATAAAGGCTAATGTCCCGGTTATGTCTCCATCCCCATCATTTGTTAAGAACGGGGCGTTATTTTCGATTTCAGCCGGTTATAATCAGATTGGCAAGCAAACGGTCAGGCTTATCCAGCGAATATTGGATAATGGGAATACTCAAATATCCATAGAAGAGCCGAAAGAGCCGCTTTTAACCATTAATCTTAAGGCAGCTGAATTGATGGATATTGTTATTCCTGCTAATGTGCAGAATTTAGCAGATGAAGTGGTGGAGTAGGAACAAATTAAAAATTATGAATTAAAAATTAAAAATGAGGAAGAAGAAAGTGAAGGAAAATGAGATCCAGTGTAGAAGTTATGAATTTGCCTTAAGGGTAATAAGGCTGGTTTCTGTTTTGCCTCAAACACAAACAGGTAAAATATTAGGAAAGCAATTGCTTCGGGCAGGAACATCGATAGGTGCAAATGTAGAAGAAGCAATTGTGGCATATAGTAAGAATGATTTTACAAATAAAATGAATATTGCCCAAAAGGAAGCCAGAGAGTCTAATTATTGGTTGAGATTAATCAATGATAGTGAATTGGTGAACAAAGATAAGATGAAACCAATTATTCAGGAATCAGAAGAAATAACTAAAATTATTGCTTCAATAGTAAAAACATCAAGGCAATAATTTTTAATTTCCTTCTCTCATTTTTAATTTTTAATTCATAATTTTTAATTTTGAGGTGTGATATGATCTTACGGCCTACTCTCGGATTTAAGATTATACTCTCGGTCAGTATTTTGGTGATTATCCTTGCTGCGATCTTGAGCATTTTTTTTGTTTTCAAACAAAAGAAGATGATTGAAAACGAAATTCGTAATCGGGGAATATCTCTGGCTAAAAATCTGGCTTATAATAGTGAGTATGGATTGCTTTTTAAGAATAAGGAGATGCTGAACAAGCTTGTTTTGGGTGTGTATAAAAACGATGATATAGTCTATGTGGTTGTTGGCGACTCAAATGACAAGATTATTACCCGTTGTACCAATTCAACACTGTGGGCAGATTTCATCAGTGGTGTCAGGGTCTCTCGTAGTACTGTTAATCAATACTCTTACAAGGGGAAGGAAGTTTATGATATTGTTGTCCCTATTATTACTATGAGGGGAACAAATAAGGGTGAGGAGCTAATCTTTGACAGCCAACTGAGTCAGGCAAAACAAGAAAATATAGGATTTGTTCGGGTAGGAATTTCACTCGAAAATAAAGAAAGAATGGTCAAGACAATAACTTGTGGTGCTCTTTGTATTTCTGTCTTTGTCAGCATTGTCGGAATCGGATGGATTGTATTATTAACCAGAAGAATCACCAAGCCAATAAAAAAATTAGTGGAGATGACTACAAGAGTATCTGAAGGAGATCTAAACTGTTACATGAACGAAAAAACGAAGAAGGATGAGATTGGAGAGCTCATCGCTGCCTTTAATATAATGACAAGAAAATTATCTGAATCGAATAAACAGATAAAAGATCATACAGAAAACCTCGAACAAATGATTGAGGAACGCACATCTGAACTGAAAAAGGCAAACGAGCGGTTAACGAAGCAAGATGAGTTAAAAACCAACTTTCTGTCGACTGTCTCCCATGAGCTAAGAACACCATTAACATCTGTTCACGCCTTTTGCGAGATATTGCTTGAAGATCCCAATGAGGATGTAATTATTAGAAATGAATTTATTGGGATCATGAAACACGAAATCGAAAGACTGACCCGTTTGATTAATGATATCCTTGATCTCTCTAAGATAGAGGCAGAGAAAGCAACATGGAATATAAGTGATATCTCTCTGATCGATGTGATTCAATCTGCGATTAAGTCTATGAAGGGGTATATTATTCAACATGGGATACTGCTGAAGATAGATGTCCCGGCACATCTGCCAAGTGTTGCTGCTGATCATGATAAATTGGTTCAGGTAATGATTAATCTTCTGAACAATGCCCTTAAGTTTGTCCATGAAGGGGGCAGGATAGGGATTAGGATTTGGGAAACAGAGGCTGATGTTATTGTTGCTGTCTCTGATACCGGTTGCGGCATCTCTCCGGAGCACCTTGACAGTGTCTTTGAAAAGTTTTGTCAGGTGGGAAATGTCCCTTCAGAGGTAAAGGGTACAGGGCTTGGCTTGACTATCTGTAAAGAAATTATTGAATACTTTAACGGCAGGATATGGGTGGAAAGTGAGGTTGGTAAAGGGACAACCTTTTTCTTTGGTTTGCCTGTAAAAGGGGTGTGTGTCGATAAATTTTAGTTGACTTGAATAGGAATGTATGATATATTATGGAAAAGGTTGGAAATAATCAGCGTATCCCAAACACTCTGACGAAAAGAAGGCTTGTGATGTCAAATTTAGACGAAAAGATTAATGAAGAAACAGATAGATTGCTGCTTAAACTGATAGATAAAGCGGCTAAAGAAGCAGCAGAAGAGATTGAAAAGAAAGGGACATTAAGCATGGAACACGCCATCCCCCTGCTTCTCAAAAGCCAGTATAATCACATCCTTCATCTGGATAAAGAATTAGTTCTCTCACGGCAGATAATGGATGAAAGATTTGGCAAGATGGATGAAAGGTTTGGTAAAATAGATGAAAGATTTGGTAAGATGGATGAAAGATTTGGCAGGATGGAAGAACGATTTGGCAGGATAGATGAAAAGATTGGATCTTTATCCATTGAAATTTCACAGATATATAAGTGGGTATTTGGCTGCTTTATTGGAACGGTAACAATTCTGGGCAGTTTAATGACACTGTTTGAGTTCTTTGGTAAAAAATAGGAGGGAGAATTAAAAATTATGAATTAAAAATTAAAAATGAGAGAAAGAATGACCCGATGAAAATGGGATTGTGGGAGATGTAACCTCTTGAGATGGGTGGCATATCCAGTCCCTTTCCCCGCCAACGGGAGACATCCTTTAATTTTTAATTTTTAATTCACAATTTTTAATTTTTTCCTTCGAATATTCATCATCTGGTTGCAGATTAAGTACCTTGCGGAATTCATCCAATGCCTCTTGATATTGTTGTTGCTGATAGTACAAAGAGCCAAGATTGCGGTGGGTATCTACATTGTTTGGGTCAATCCTGACTATTTCCCGACATTCAATAATAACCTGATCAATCCTTTTTTGCTGATAATAGATGCGGGCAAGATTGGTATGAGCATCCAGATTGTCAGGGGAAAAGCGGATAACATCTTTAAGGTATTTTTCTGCTTTATCATCCCTCTTTTGGCTCATATATATTTGTGCCAATCTATTCAGAAATGGCACATAATCAGGGACAATCACTAAGCCCTTTTCCAAAACAGTAATAGCCTCATTAAACTTGTTTTGCTTGATATAAATATTTGATACCTTGTCCCGAGCCTCCCCAAACAAGGGGTCAATGGTAAACATTTTTTCATAGCTTCCTTTCGCCTCTTCAAGCATTCCCTTCTTTTCATAGGACATACCCGCAAGATTGTAAAAATTGCTTTCTAATGGGTAGATTTTATTTATTCTTTGTGCCTCAAGAATAGCCAAGTCTATATTCCCCGGCAGCTTATCAGCTGTATCCAGACAGGCATGTATGATATATTCAGAATAGAGCTTTTCCTTTGGGTTAAGAGACAAGGCATTCTTAAACTTGTCGATAGAAAGCACCTTCTCACCTGACCAGTACAGCTTTGCCCCTTGATTGTATTCTATATCAGCTCTGTACCACGCATAAGTCGTTTTTAGTAAACAAAAGGATAGACCAACAATCAGGATGGTAATGATGGGAATGGCAGCAATTTTGACATTATATGTTGGTCTGGATGGGACAAGTCCGGCAATGCAGCCAGCAAGAATAAAAAATAATGCCGTACTGGGTAATATCCAGAAGCAGAATTGATTTTGAATGAAATAGCCCAATCCCCCGGAAAGAATGGCTATGGCGAGTGTGGATTCTTTGCCTGTGGGCAGTTCCTTGATAACCCTCAAGCAAACCCTTGCGAAAACGAACAAAAACCACAGATATATCAGAACCCCTGCTAATCCCTTGGTTATGGTTAGATCTATAATATCATTGTGTACCCTGTCAGGCCGCCCATATTCCCCGCCCTCATTTCGTATCAAATCAAGGGATCGATATTTAGAGTATACCATGCCAAATGTTTCAGGACCAGTACCGAGTAAAGGATAATCCTTGATAATACCAAGTGCATCCCGCCACATGAAGATACGGCTGGCTGCCCCGCCGGCAAGCTTTGGTGTCTCTTGTCCTGCCTTATTTTCTGCCTGTGTTGAAAAGGTTTGCACAAACCTTTTTAATGGAGATACCTCTGGATTCAGGATAAAATAAAGGCTGATGCAGACCATTCCCGCGATAAGCAATATCAGCCTTGGCCGCATGGATTGGTCAAACCTTTTTCGGATTAATACCCCAAAGATGATACATGAAGCCAGAAAGCCCAGGAATGCTCCCCTTGTATTGGCTACAAATATCCCGGAGAGTATCAGCAGACAGGCAATGCCGGAAAGCCATGGCAGTATCTTTAGCAGGAGCAAACGACTCCTCGCCGATACTGAAGGGGCAGGGGCAAGCTGCCGTTTACCCTTACTTTTATTAATTAATCGACCATCACCCGATCCCTGCATCAGATATCCAGCCAGTGCCAATGGGAAAACTGTAGCCGCATATGCCCCAAAGTATACAGAATTACCAAAGGTAGAGATAACCCTGCTTGTACCACAATCCTTCCAGCCTATAAGGTCAATATGAAGGTGCTGTAGGAGTCCGTAAAGGCTCACCACTGCCCCGGCAAGGATGGCTGTTCCCAGAATTCTTAAGATAGCCCCCTTGTCAAGCCAGTTTGCTGTAATATAAAACAATAGGGCGTAATTAATGAAGCTTATCAATCCCTCGTATCGATAATAAGCCCCCCAGAAGCTGATGTAAGGACATACAGAGAGAACGGTTGACAATACTGCTGTTATTAAAAATAGACAAAGCGGCAGGTCAAACAATGTGTGATAGAGATTAAGCCTTTTAGAAAGAATAGCCTTTGTCAATAATCCGATAAGACAGATGAGGGTAAATACCTGCATCATAGCCAGCTTGCCCAGCATTATTCCGGAAAGTCGGGTATCTACCCACCAGGGAACAAGAAAGATAATGGCCATCAAGCTGCCTTCAATTACAAACTGGGAATATCTCTCAAGAGTACCATGTTTCATTTTATTGCTCTATCCCCTCGTATAATTAAAAATTAAAAATGAGGGAAGAAAAAGAAAATTATGAATTAAAAATCATTTTCTCGTCCTACAATTTTTAATTTTTAACCTCCTTTCATTTTATCGCCCTATCCCCAATATCCTTCCGATAATGCATATCATCAAAGCGTATCAATGCCGCAGCCTCATACGCCAATTTTTTTGCTTCACAAATGTCTTTACCGCAGGCAACAACATTTAGTACCCTGCCGCCGGATGTTACTGTTTGACCATCAGCTATACTTGTTCCTGCATGGAAGATAGCAACATCCTTCATTGCATTTGCCTCATCAAGCCCTGTGATAGGCAGGTTCTTTTTATACGATGCAGGGTATCCGCCAGAAGCCAAAACAATACACAGTGCAGATAAATGTTTCCATGTAATATGAATATCATTCAGTCTGTTTTCCATGCAGGCAAGCATTATCTCTACAAGATCTGTCTCAAGCAAGGGGAGTATTGCCTGACACTCTGGATCTCCAAATCTGATATTATATTCTAACACCTTTGGACCATTCTTGGTAAGCATCAATCCAAGATAAATAACCCCGACATATTTTCTACCCTCTTCCCGCAACCCACAAATGGTAGGCTCAAGGATATCTTTTTGAATAAGATCGTAAAGAGGGAGCCCCTCTGGCTGCTGGGGTGTAAACCCTGGATATGGGGCATAGGCACCCATGCCACCGGTGTTTGGTCCCTTATCATGATCAAAGATTCGTTTGTGGTCCTGAGCTGATACCATCTGTACCGCATGTTCTCCATCGGTAAAGGCAAGCACTGACACCTCTTCTCCGGTCAGACATTCCTCAATAATAATCTGTCTCCCTGCCTCGCCAAAGATATGTTCAACCATAATCATATTAATAGCAGCAATTGCCTCTTCAATACGGCTGCAAATAATCACACCCTTTCCTGCAGCTAAGCCATCAGCCTTGACAACCACAGGCAGCGGAACACTCATGACATATTCTATGGCTGACTGGGCATCCTTGAAGACCTGAAACCCTGCTGTGGGGATAGAATTGCGGGACATAAACCTTTTAGCAAATACCTTGCTTGCCTCAAGGATAGCCGCATCCTTTGATGGACCAAATATCTTCAGGTTTGCCTCATGAAAATGGTCAACGATACCATCTGCAAGTGGTGCTTCAGACCCTACAACAGTCAGGTCTATCTTGTTTGCTTGAGCAAAATGAATTAATCTCTGAATATATTCCGGCGAGCCAGGGATAATATTGACGCATTCTGCTATTTGTCCTATTCCATCATTACCAGGAGCACAATAAATAGTATCTACGAGCTTGCTTTGTTTAAGTTTCCAACAGATGGCATGTTCCCTGCCGCCTGAGCCGATAACTAATATTTTCATTTCTCCCCCTATATATACTGCTGTATGTAGGGGCAGACCTATGTGTCTGCCCTCTCTGCCATTGTCAGCAAGGGAACAACTATTTGGGCAGACACATAGGTCTGCCCCTACCCTTGTCTATTGTCAATTCATCGTTTTTATCCGAAGTCTGATTATCTTAACCATTTGCTGAGCTATCCTTGATGTATTCGTATTAAGGGTGCTGCATTCAATCACATTCAGGAAATTGTTCAAGGACTCGCTAAACATATCCTTAACACAATAAGCGACCCCTAATCCAAGGTAAATATTATCATTTTTATCTTTTATGCGTTCATATATCTCAATGGCTTCATTAAGCTTCCCATTTTGCAGCTGAAAAAGTGCAGGATCATTTTTTGCCCTATCAGTATACATGGGCAAGCTGAAACATTTAGTCAAATAGGGAAGCAATTCTTTGCACTCATCCGGTACACTTATAGAAAGGTATTCTATGGCTGTTTCTTTTTTATTTACAAGAACATAGAGAATGCCCAGCCATTTATAGACAGAGGAAAGCGTTTCCTCATCCTGAATAATAGCAGCAGCTTTTAGATAATGATGAAGGCTTAAGGAAATATCACCAATTTTTCTATAGGCATCAGCCAATGCCACATATGTCTCTTTGGCAATAGGATCTAATTTGAGAACCCGCTGATATATCTCAATGGCTGCTGTATATTCTCCAATATCTGTGTAGCCATATCCTGCATCCATTAAAGAATTTATTATGAGCAGCTTTCTTGCCTTCTTACTGATTCCCTTTTGTTTGGCTGGTTTTTCAAGGCTATATATTCCTTCTAATGTTTGGAGAGAGTTGACATCCTGATTATTAGATTTTATTGTTTCCTCAAGCAAGGGGATTGCCTTGGAGTTATTGCCTTTTTCTGCATATAATTGTCCAATAATACCTGTCAACTCTTTTCTTGACATACCCAATTCAAGGGCTTTTTCAAACATTTCAATAGCCTTACCCCTTTCATTCTGCTCAAGATATATATATCCAAGTTTTTGGGCAAGAATCCCATTTTGAGGGTTTGTGCGGAAGAGTTCCTCATAAACAAAAATTGACTCAGATTCAACTGCTTTTTGGAGTAATACATAAAGTTGGGGATTTTTAGGAGAGGTTATCAGCTGTTGCTTTATTTGATCAATTGCCAGATGGTATTTCTTTTCTTTTATAGATGCAGTAATCTTATCAATCGAACCAACAGATTCCCCTGCACCAAAGGCTAACCTTGAACAGAAAAGAATAATCAAGACAATCAGAACATTCTTCATTTTTTCATGCACCCTCGTATAATTACCCTAAATAATATCACAAATAGGTAAGTCTGTCAATAATTTTGTTTGATATTTTTCTGTGGTTGTGGTATAATTGGGGAAAATGGAAAATGGAAGATGGAAGATGGAAGATGGAAGATGGAAGATGGAAGATGGAAGATGGAAAGTTATAAAGTTGAAAGTACAGGAGGTGCAAAATGTTACGATTGTGTATCTGTTTGATTGCTGTGTGGTTCATTGGGTGTCAGTGTCCTGTGCCTGATGGGAAACGCATGGATAAGGAGGTGTCGCCGTCTACGGCAGAAATTCCTGCCGGCATAGGCACCACGGCGGTTCAGCAGAAGCCTGCTGAAGCTGCTAATATTCAATGGGTTAACTCTTTTGATGATGGGTTGAAAATAGCCAGGGCAAGGAATTGTCCATTGATGGTTGATTTTTCTGCCGAGTGGTGTGGATGGTGTAAAAAATTAGATGAGGAGACATGGACAAATAAGGATGTTATCCTGCTTGCTAAAGGATTTGTTTGTGTTAAAATAGATTGCGATACAGACAGACAAACCCCTGCCCGATATGGGGCAAAAAGTCTGCCAACCATTTTGTTTATGAGCACTGATGGGAAGGTTATTCATCAAGTGCTTGGGTACAGGAATGCAGAGGATATGATTGCGGAGATGAGGACAGTAGTCAAACAGTAGTCCGTAGTGGCAGGTTCCAAACCTGCCCTTCCTGAGGCAGTAAGCAGAATTCAGAATTCAGGAGTCAGAATACAGAGAACAGAGAACAGAGAACAGAGAACAGAGAACAGAGAACAGAGAACAGAGAACAGAGAACAGAGGGCAGAATACAGGAGGCAACTCACTACCCCCTGCCGATGACAAATACCCTCTCCGCGTTCTCCGCGTCTCCGCGTGAGATACTTCTGTCTTTGCCAGCAATGGATAACCACAAACTCATCATTTTCGGAGAAACCATGGAACAATTAGAGCATGCCTTAATAATAACCATCTTTGTTTTAGTAATGATGATGCTTGTTGATTATATTGAGGTCTTAACGCGGGGAAGGTTAAGTCTATTGCTAAAGGGTGGTTATTGGAGGCAATACATCATCTCTTCAGCCATTGCGACTACACCCGGTTGTCTGGGTGCCTTTGTGAATGTCTCTTTTTATGTTCACGGGCTTTTAAGCTTTGGGGCAATGGCTGGAAGCATGATTGCTGCCTCTGGGGATGAGGCATTTGTCATGTTGGCAATGTTTCCCAGACAGGCATTAATCTTGTTTGGCATCCTTTTTGTTCTGGGTATTATATGCGGCTGGATAATTGACAGATTAATGCCACTTTTAAGGATTAAGCCCTGTCTTGTGTGTAAGCTATCTGGATTGCATCTGGAGGATCAAGGATGCAGAACACTTGACTGGAAGGGTATTTGGGAACATCTTAAGAAGATTACCTTTGTCAGGTTTCTTCTGCTATCTATATTTCTGATATTTTTCCTTTGTTTGGTTAATGGGGTGGTTGCTGCAGAAGAGAGTGCTGTAGAAAGAGGAGCAATTGTTGCGGTTACCATTCTTGCATTATTTATTATACTAACTGTTTCAGAGCATTATCTTGAGGAACATATTTGGAATCATATTATCAAAAAGCATTTATGGCGGGTATTTTTATGGAGCTTTCTTGCCCTGATTGTAGTGGATACAGGGCTTAAACATTGGAATTTAGAATCCTTTGCACAAACACATATGGTCTGGATACTCCTTATTGCCGCTCTGGTTGGTATAATCCCGGAATCAGGTCCGCATCTTATCTTTGTAGTAATGTTTTCTCAGGGGGTTATTCCCTTCTCAGTGCTTTTGACAAGTGCCATTATTCAGGATGGTCATGGTATGCTGCCTCTATTATCCTATACGCCAAGGGATGCTGTGTTGATAAAGATGATAAACCTTGTTATCGGTTTGACTTGTGGCTTACTTCTTTATCTGATAGGGTTTTAGATAGCTTTCAACTGATAGTTATTAATATTTAGCAGCCCTGTCACCCTGCATCTACGATGTGAGCACTTATGCGTGGCTGGTATTGTAGCTGCGACCCTTGCGGTCGCCTTTTGTGTCAGCAGGGGCAAGCCCTGCAGCTACGATGCGAGCACCTGTTGCGTGTTGGTATTGTAGCTGCGACCCTTGCGGTCGCCTTTTGTGTGTTGGCGTTGCAGCTGCGATCTGCCAGAGATGCTATCTTCTTGTAGTCATCTTGTGTGTCAGCAGGGGCAAGCCCTGCAGCTACGATGTGAGCACCTATGCGTGATTGGCGTTATAGCTGCGACTTGCCAGAGATGCTAACTTCTTGTGGTCGTTGTCTGTATTCTGTATTCTGTATTCTGTATT
>JAHIZN010000212.1 GCA_018814245.1 bacterium | reverse complement strand
GCTTCTATCTCCTGCTCAAAAGCCTCTTTCTTAAGTTTTTCCTCTTGTTCCTGAATTAAGGTTTGAAGAGTATCCCTTGGTGTTTCTCTTTTTTCTATCATTTTAATAATATGATACCCTAAATTAGTTTTTACAACCTGACTTACCTCTCCTATTTTAAGGTTAAATGCTTTTTCTGAAAATTCAGGTATCATCTGATACCTGTGAAAAAACCCTAAATCGCCACCATTCTTTCCAGAAGGACAGATAGAATATTCCTTAGCCAACCCCTCAAAATCCTCTCCTCGATCAATCCTTGCCAAGATCAAGACTGCCTCCTCTGCACTCTTAACAAGGATATGCCTTACCCTTATCTCCTCAGAAAGATTCTTCCTAATCTTATTTATCTTTTCTGGAGATACCCTTACCCTTTTTCTTACCTCCATTCCTATCCACTGCTGTTTTATTAGATTTTCCTTATATTTTTCCCTTAATTCCCCTTTATTGGTTCCTTCTTTTAATAAGGCATCTTCAAACGCTTTTTCTGTTGGAAATTGTTTTTTCATTGCATCCATTATTTCATCTACCTGCTCATCAGGAATTTCAACCCCTTGCTTAATTGCTTCCTGAAGGATTAGCTTTTGCTCAATAATTCCTTGCAGAATCTCTTTTTTATTCGCATTCGGGTTTTCTATAATAACATCGTTTAATTCCTGTAGGGTAATAACCTCGTCATTCACCCATGCAACAATTCTATTAACCACAGCATCTGACAGGTGAGCTTCCTGTGCCAGAGAGATTTTTTCCCCAGCAATAATTATTATGCTGATAATTGTAATAATCACAAATAATAGCTTTTGTTTCTGTTGAATATTCATTTTTACATCCTTTTTTGTACGCAGATTACGCAGATTTTTTCCCTGGCATTTTTGTCTCTTCTTTGCCTCAAATGGGCAGCCCTTTGTAACGAAAGAAGAAAGAGCCACAAAGGGTGTAATCTATAGGGAAAATAATTGACGATTAATTCAGGTGATTGCAAATGAAAGAACCTGACATGAGGCTATAGTCTTAAGGAATTACACCCTTTGTGATTCTTTCTCTGCCAACAAGTGGTGTTTTCTACTTACACAAGTTAGTGTCGTGTCAACTGTTAATTGTCGCATAGTTAATTATGTATGGACAGAGCCTGCCCCTGCGAATGCAGTGTGTGACAGAGATGCTGACTCCCCTGTCTCTGCCACCGATAATAAGCGACCACAAGAGGAGAGCCTCTCTGGCAGGGATATCCCTACAAATTGTTACAACCTGTGCGGTTGTTGTATTAAGCCGCAGAAGCATAACAATAACACGCAAATACAGAGAAAGAGCCCCAAAGGGTGTAAATTATAAGAGACTCTGTCCCTTGTCAGGCTTTTCTCATTTACAATTACTCCTGTTTCGCTGCAATTATTTTTCCTAAGTTTACACCCCTTGTGGTTCTTTCTTTGCCAGAGGTGCTGCCTCTTCTCGTTGAATTTATCAGTAGAGACAGGTCTGAGACCTGTCTCTACTGACTAACAAGGCTTGATGTAATTATCCACAACCGCACAGGTCGGATTTTTTTCCATGGAATTTCTTATCCCTTAGTCTAACAATTCCTTTCTCAATATATCAAAGGCTGTATAGGCTGCTCTTATCTTTATCTCATATCTTTCTCCTGGAAAGAAAAATTGCCGACATGTAATCTGTCCGTTTGAATACAAACCAATCCAGACCATACCAACCTCATTCCCTTCCTCTGAACCCATAATACCAGTAATACTTAAGGCAAAGTTTGATTGGGTAATGCTGCTGATTGCTCGTGCCATATCTCTGGTTATCCGTTCACTAACCAATCCATATCTCTCAATGCTTTCCTTTGGGATATTAAAAAGAAGGCTTACAGCATCTGCATCACAAGCAGTAATTCCTCCCTTGTAATAAAAGGAACATCCGACAATATTTGACATCAGGTTAGAAAGCAACCCACCAGTACAACTTTCAGCTATTGACAGAGAATATTGTTTAAGATAAAGGAGATAACCAACCACCTCTTCCATGGTCTCATTGCCAAAGGCATATATATTATCACCAATCTGATTACAGATACTTTTTTCTGCTGAAGCGAGCAGTGAATCTGCTATTCGTTCTACCTTGGATTCTGCTGTGATACAAATATCCACTCCGGGTAGATTAACTATAAGTCTTATGTGTAGATCATGCCCACGACTTACACCCTTTAATAAATCCCTTATTTGTACCTCACTTAATCCAAAAGTTTTCAGTGTCTTATGTTTTAAGTATTTTTCAGGGTGTTGAGACATAAAACACCACCTATTGTAACTATTCAAAATTCAGGAGTCAAAATACAGAATGAAGACGGCGACCACAAGGGTCGCAGCTACAAGTTTCTCACGAATAGCTGTAGCTGCAGGGCTTGTCCCTGCCATAATCATTTCTATGCCTGAATAGTTATAATTTTTTATAACATC
>JAHIZN010000211.1 GCA_018814245.1 bacterium | reverse complement strand
CTTATCTCTCTATTTCTCTATCCCCTTATCCCCTAAGAATTGCGAACAATAACGATAACAAAGTAACCGCAAATGAGAAGGAGCCCGATAATGATTTATCTCTTAGAATTTACACCCTTTGTGGCTCTGTATCTGTATTCTTGCTGTCTGAATAGTTACTGTTGTTTGCAACCTCTTGCGAATTGCCACAGGATATTGAGCAGTTACACTGAAAGTATTAAATGCGAAAGCAAAATGATTGGAAAAATATTGCGTTAAGGAGGGAGAATTAATGAGAAAGCTATTGTTTTATATGGCAATGAATATTTTATTGATGGGGCATGTGGCAACAGTTTATGCTGCAGACGAATCAACTGAGGAAATGATTGTCGAATTTGAAAAGCCTGCTGCAGAGACAAAGGCATTACCTGTAGAGGGAAATTCAAGCGTTCCCATGCCGCCGCCAAGGGATGAGTCATGGAAAAAGGGTGTTAATGCCTTTGGTAATTACAACTATGAACAGGCTGTCTTTTGTTTCATAGAGTCGCCATCCCCTTTAGCAAAGTATTATCTGGCAAAGATATACTTTGGTGATGTTTTTATGAATAACTTAAGCGGCACCTCTCTGCCGGAGATTAATCAACAGAAAGCTGTAGAGGTACTTGATACGGTTATAAATTACAAGGAGGCTCAGGAATTAAAAAACAAATATACCTCATTGATAAATTCTCCTGAAGTCTTAAGCAGATTTTATTACGAACGCGGAAACTATGAAGAGGCTGAAAAGGCAATTGAGCATGTTCAGGGCAAAGAGGCAGAAGAGATACGGCATAAATACCAGTTATATGTCCAGTCCCTGAAAAATCCTGCCCCGGCATATACTGAGGAGGCTGTCTTTTCTGAAAAACCTGAATTAAGGTTGCCGCCAGAAAAGTCTGCCCCAGAGAATACCAAGCTTGAGCCAACATTTGTTGAAGAAAAAAGTAAAGGGCATGAATCCTTTTCTGAATCAGCATGTTTTGTTGATGGACATCAGCAGCAAATAAGCGATGAAAATGACGAGATGATAGTAGTTGACTCGCATCCATCTTCTGCAGGAGAGCATCATCCCTCTGAACATAAGCAGGATAAAGACATTGTGCCTGCTGAATCAGTAAAAGACTCCTTGCCTCAAAAAGGCAATGTACTTGTCTCCATCAAACCAGCCATTGTCTGGGACTGGCCTGCCCTGCCCGGGTATGATTATAAGCCTGTAGCAAAAATAGCAACAGAGACAAGAATGGTTCTCCTTGATGATACTGCTGTCAAGTGGTATTATAAGGTAGAATTACCTGATAGTAAGGTTGGCTATATCTGTTCCTATCTTGTGAAACGGGTTGACAATAAAGAATCAAAAAAATCCGTCCAAAGGACAAAAATAATAGAGGAATGCAGCGAATATGTCAACTATCTTGTTGATAGACATGAGGAAAAAAAGAAGGCTGTCAAACCTAAGTCTCCGGTTAAGAAGAAAAAACCGATAGTCAAAAAAGCTCCTGTCAGAAAACAACCACAGAAATCATCAGTGGCACATACTGTTAAACATCAGGCACAACCAGAGGTAATATTTATGAATGAGGAACCGGTGCAGCATTCATCGCCGATACCATCACCCAATAAATCGGTACATACAACTACGGAAGGAGGGAAACATTAACAGGCTGGCTAACTAAGGTAAAAATTAATCACAGAGACACGCAAGACACAGAGAATTTACGAGCTGTGCGGTTGTTGTGTTAAGCCGCAAAAGCATAACAATAGTACGCAAATACAGAGAAAGATCCACAAAGGGTGTAAATCATAAGAGATACAACCCTTGCCAGGCTTTTCTCATTTACAATTACTCCTGTTTCGCGAGGGGATAGGGGGATAGAGAAATAGAGAGATAGGGAGATTTTAAGGACACCACCAATATTTACACCCTTTGTGGTTCTTTCTCTGCCAGAGGTGATACCTCTTCTCGTTGCAATAGCTACCTGACTAACGAGGCTTGATGCAATTATCCACAACCGCACAGGTGGAAAATGTTGTAAATTTTCTTACACAAAAAGCAAAATTCTCACGGGTAAAGTATTAATACTAAAACAGCTTATTTTCCTCACCCTTCATCAATCGCTTGATATTAGGGATATGCCGAAGAATGATCAAGGTTGTCATGGCTATGCAAAATACTGACAGGGGAAGGCTTCGGGTAAATATCCAGACAAGGGGTGATAAAAGCAGACTGGAGACTATTGAGCCAAGTGAAACGAAGCGGGTAAAATAAACAATTGCTGCAAATACAGGTATAACAATCAAGACAGGCACAGGTGCAAGCCCGAGAAAGACGCCAAGGCTGGTGGCTACCCCTTTGCCGCCCTTAAATCTTAAGAATATTGTCCATGTATGTCCACAAACGGCTGACATGCCAATCAATATCCATGCAACCTGAAACTCGCAAGGAAAATATATCCTTGCTGCAATTACTGGAATTACCCCCTTAAGGATGTCCATCACCAGCACCAATATCCCGTATTTTCGTCCAAGTATCCTGAAAACATTGGTTGCCCCGATGTTTTTACTCCCTACGGTTCTGATGTCTATTCTTTTGACTATCAATCCTATCCAGTAGCCCGTAGGGATTGATCCTATTAGATAAGAAAACAGACAAAATATTACGGCGATAATTAACATTATTCTTCACCTCAAAGTAATTAAAAATTATGAATTAAAAATTAAAAATTGGGGAGGGAAGGAGAAATGTCAAGAAATTAAAAATTATAGGCTGTATTTCATTCTCTTTCTTTCCTCATTTTTAATTCATAATTCATAATTTTTAATTTCCGCCCCTATTTCCCTCTCTGTTTAACTGCAAACTTAATTGGCACGCTATCAAATCCAAACCCTTCACGGAGCTTTTTCATCAAATATTTGGAATAGGCATCAGTGAAAAGGGCTTGTTGGTTGACAAACAAGGCAAATGTTGGCGGACCTGTTTTTACCTGAGTAGAATAAAATATCTTCAATTGTTTTCCATTGATTGCCGGTGGATGAATATCTTCACAAGCCTTTTCGATTGCCCGATTAAGCTTGCCTGTAGATATCCATCTCCCATGCTCTTGAGCAGTCTTTTCCACAAGATTGAGGAGTCTGTTCACTCCCTGTTTTTTGAGGGCAGAGATGAAGACTACCTTGACATATCCAAGATAGGGAATCTGCTTTTGAATAAGATTTGCGTATCCCTCCCGCAATGCTTCAGATTCCTCTCCTAATGGCCGCAGGTCCCATTTATTTACAGCAATAATACACCCGCATCCACGATATTCTATCTTGGACAGGATCTTTTGATCCTGCTCGGTTAATCCCTCATTGCAATCAATCATCAGCACAGAGACCGCAGAACGATCAACCGCATTCAATGCCCTGAGCACGCTTGACTTTTCTATATCCTCTTTTATCTTTGCCTTTTTTCTAATCCCGGCAGTATCGATAAGAACAATCTCCTTGTTATTCCATGTAATATTTGTATCAATCGCATCCCGTGTTGTTCCGGCTACATCATGCACCAGTAGTCTTTCCTCGCCAAGAATGATATTTATCAGGGATGATTTGCCGACATTGGGCTTGCCAACAATGGCTACGGCAATTTGAGGTTTTTTTTCAATATTTTCTTTATCTTGAGAGAGATGACTGATTATTTCGTCAAGAAGGTCATTGATATTCAACCCATGAGCACTTGATATGGCGATTGGGTTACCCATGCCAAGTTTGTAAAATTCAGGGGTAAATTCTGCATCCCGCATCATATTATCAACCTTATTTATTGTCAATATAATGGGTTGGCTTGTTTTGTGAAGTATGTGGGAAATCTCTACATCTTGAGCCGCAACCCCATCCTTGCCATCGCAAAGAAAGACGATAACATCTGCCTCTCTGATAGCCACCTCTGCCTGATGCCGTATCCTCTGAAGCAAGAGATCATCAGAATTAACCTCAATCCCGCCGGTATCAACAAGCACAAAATCAATCCCTGACCATGAGACTTCGATGTAATTCCTATCCCTGGTTACCCCTGGTGTAGGATGAACAATCGCCTGTCTGGTAGATGAGAGACGGTTAAACAGGGTTGACTTGCCCACATTTGGTCTGCCTACAATAGCTACAACTGGTTTATCCATTTTCTTGTATCCTCGCATAAATTGGCTGGACAGTCGGAATAACCCTTCCATCTTTTTGTAATCTTCCCCATTCAAGATCAGAAAGCATCTGTTCATCCAACGGTCTTTCTATCCCCAAATGTGTCCATATTGCTTCAGCTATCCATGGAATAAACGGGCTGACAAGTATGGTTATAAAGCGGATAGACTCAAGCAGGTTATAAAGTACACTGGAAAGCTCATCAGTCTTTCCTTCCTTAAACAATACCCATGGTGCTTTTTTATCCACATATCGGTTGCATTCTCCAATCAGCTCCCAGATACTTGACAAGGCATTATGAAACTCCAGATGACACATTGCCTTATCCACGATGGGAACAATTTGCAGGGCAAGATCCTTGAGTGGGTTATCACCTTCTTTTTGTGCTGATGGTATCTTCCCATCAAAATATTTAATAACCATGGCAATGGTTCTTGTAACAAGATTGCCAAGATCGTTTGCCAGATCGCTGTTTACCCTGCGGATTAATGCCTCTTGCGAGAAATCACCATCCTGACCAAACGGCACGGCTTTTAATAAAAAGTATCGATAACCGTCTACCCCAACTTGGGTTATAATATCGTCAGGGTCAATGGCATTTCCAGAGGATTTTGACATCTTTTTGCCGTTAACTGTCCACCACCCATGGGCAACAACCATTTTTGGCAGCTTGAGCCCGGCAGCAATTAGCATGGTTGGCCAGATAATGGTGTGAAACTTAAGAATATCCTTGCCAATGATATGAACATCTGCAGGCCAGAGTTTTTCGAATCTTTTTTGCCCATTGCTGGCAGATTCTGGATTCTGGATTCTGGATTCTGGATTCTGAATTCTGGGATGGATGTTCTCATGTCCCCCGCTGACAGGGGCAGGATTCTCCTCCTCATCTTCCATGTATCCTGCTGCGGTGATATAGTTTATCAATGCCTCAAACCAGACATAGATAATCTCATTCTTGTCAGATACAGGCACAGGAATTCCCCAATCAAAGGTGGCACGGCTGATATTTAAGTCCTTTAGCCCGCCCTTGATGATATTAATTATTTCCTGACGCCGATTTTCAGGCATGATAAACTCAGGATTTTTATTTAAGTAATCAAGCAGCTCACTCTCATAAGCAGACATGCGGAAAAAATATCCATCTTCCTCAAGCCATTCCAGCTGCCTGCCGCAGGATGGACACTTCTGATCCTCAACCTGTCCCTCCGGGCAATAGGTTTCACAAGGGATACAATACCAGCCCTCATATTTACCGCGATAAATATCACCCTTTTCATACAGCTTGAGAAAAAAAGCAGTTACTGCCTTCTTGTGCCGTTCCTCAGTGGTGCGGATAAAGTCATCGTTGGAGATATTAAGCCTTGTCCACAACCCCTTGAAATTTTCCACGACCCTGTCAGCCAATTGCTTGGGTGTTTCATTCCTTTCCTTGGCTGCCCGTTCAATCTTCTGACCATGCTCATCCGTACCAGTAAGGAAAAAGACATCCTCTCCAGCCAGCCTCTTGTATCGTGCCAGAACATCTGCTGCTACGGTAGTATACGAATGCCCGATATGAGGCACATCATTAACATAATATAAGGGTGTGGTGATGTAGAATTTCTTTGACACCTTCTTCTCCTTTTCTCCTGACTCCTGACTCCTGACTCCTGACTCCTGACTCCTGACTCCATGATAGCATGAAAAAGGGGAAAAAGCAAGTAAATTCGCAAGTGAAAAAAGATAGTTGATTATTTATATTGTTTAGGGTATAATATGTTATGGTTCAAAACTGTTCAACTTGTGCAATTAAGATTATCCACAGATTACGCAGATTTCACAGATTATCAGAAAAAATCCGAGAGGCTATAGCAAGCAAGCAGACTGTAATGGTTCATGAGCCATTTGTCGTAGGGGCAGGCCCCCGTGTCTGCCCTCTCTCTACAAGTTCACTATACATTAGTTGTTGAATTGTCCTACAGACTGTCTTTAATCTGTGAAATCTGCGTAATCTGTGGATATATTCCCTGTTTCTAATTGCACAGGTCGAACTATTTTGCAAAAAGGAGAAGAATGATGGATAAAAAGGAGACTAATAGGATTGTTAAGGGTAACTACTCAGCTATTGTTATTTTAAGCACATTTGTAGCTACTTAGGCAGCAAGAATACAGAATTCAGGAGTCAGGAGTCAGAATGAGAACACCTGCTATGATAGTTTTCTCAGGAAATATGGGGATATTGAGAGAGAAATAATGGGATTTATAGGCTTACTCTGGAGCTATTCTGAATTCT
>JAHIZN010000210.1 GCA_018814245.1 bacterium | reverse complement strand
GAATTCAGGAGTCAGAAGTCAGAATGAAAACACCTGCTATGATAGTTTTCGCAGGAAATATGGGGATATTGAGAGAGAGATAATGGGATTTATAGGCTTACTCTGGAGCTATTCTGAATTCTGACTCCTGAATTCTGTATGCCTGAGTAGTTACTGTCGTATAACCATTCGTAGGGACATCCCCTTGTGGGTGTTCGTCTTTGTGGTTATTTATGTATTTACACGGACAGGGACAAGCCCTGTCCCTACATATTAAACTATCCGACACTTGAGAGTTGACAGGACATTAGGGAGGATAATTAAAATGTCTGTCTATCACATAACCTATACCCCAAGTTTAAGTGAATTATATCTTTATTTTGGAGGCAGCACCTCTGGCAGAGGGAGCCCCTCTGGCAATAGCAATTGCAACTTTTCATGTCATGGGTGTATAAGTAAATATCATCCGCAAGACTGCCACCTTGCTCATGAGGTGCTGTCTCATGAGCAATCAAGGGAAGCTAAAGATGAGAGCCTCCAGATTGAACAGGTGTTATCACAAATAGAGCCGTTATCAATTAAGTCTGTTACATTCTTAGGCAAGGAACCTACCGGTGATAGTGATTTTCTTCCCTTAGCCAGGATATTAAAGACTCGATTCTCCTCTCATAATACCCTTCTCACTAATGGCTGGGAGTATGTAGGGGATGAGGTTATTGACGAGGTTTGCATGAGTATCAAGGCAATAACACCAACTCTGTTTGAAGATTGGACAGGCAGGAGGGGACCAGAACGGGTGCTTGAAAATTTCAAGAGGCTTGCAGATTGTAAAAGGATTAAGCTGCGGGCAGAAAGCCTGTTTGTTCCTGAATATATTGACCGTGATGAGATTAAGAAAATAGCCCGGTTTATTGCCACTGTATCCCGGGAAATTCCATATCGTATTGATGGATATATCCCTTTTGGAATAAAAGGAGGTAGCACCTCTGGCGACAGGTTCAGGAGACCAACCAAGGAAGAGATGGAAGGGGTAAAAATAGTCGCAGAGGAATACCTGCAGAATGTCTCTATCCTGTATAAAGGGGTAAGGGTAAAAAATAAGGTGGAAAAAATATGCTGATGAAGGGGTTAATGTGTGTATGTATCGTTTTATTTGGGATTCTAAGTATTTGCCATGGAGGGAGTCCCTCTGGCACAGGAAAGAGGATAATATCATTGAGCCCTCCACTGACAGAGCAACTTTATCTGCTTGGGGTTGAGGACAGGTTGGTTGGGGTAACAACATATTGCAAAAGACCACCTGAGGCAGAAAAAAAGGAGAAGGTTGCCTCTTGTAGAAATGCGAACATGGAGAGGATTATAGCCCTTACACCTGATTTGGTTCTGGCATCACCCTTGAGTAATCCTGCCCAGATACAAAAACTAAGGGATATGGGAATAGGTGTGGTTACATTTCCTACACCTAAAAATTTTGCCTCCCTTTGTGATGGATTTTTGCAATTATCAAGGCTTGTAGGAAAAGAAAAAGAAGCAGCACCTCTGGCAAAGGCAGCATCTGGCAGCAGACCTTCTCCTCTATCAGAGGCAGAAAAAATGGTGAGGCAGGTAAAAAAAAGGGTGGATGTTGTTTCCAAAAAGGTAAGTAAAGGTATAAAAAATAAACCTGCTGTCTTTGTTCAGGTTGGAGCAAAACCACTGTTTACCGTTACAAAAAATTCTTTTATCAATGAGTTTATTGAGGTTGCCGGCGGGATAAATATTGCGTATGATGCAAAAACAGGGTTGTATAGCCTGGAGAAGGTCATACAAAAAGACCCTGATATTATTATCATTGCAACCATGGGAATAGTAGGGGAAGAGGAAAAGAAAAATTGGGAAAAATATAAAACCATGAAGGCAGTAAAGAATAAAAGGATTTATATTATGGATTCATGTAAGCTATGCAGCCCAACACCAGTAAGCTATGCAGGAACATTGGAAGAGATGATAAGGATTTTGAATTTTTCCCCAATCCAAAATCCAAAATAAAAGGGAGGACAGGGATGAAAGGTTTGATTCAGGTTTATACCGGTGACGGTAAAGGCAAGACAACTGCGGCAGTAGGGCTTGCCATAAGGGCAAGGGGACATGGGCTTCGGGTCGGTTATATTCATTTCCATAAAGAACCGGAAAGGTGGGGATACTCTGAGCATAGGATTTTAGCAGAACTTGGGGTGGACATCTTTGGCTTTGCTAAAAAGCATCCACATTTTCATAAAGAGGTAAGTCCTGAGGAGGTGCGTAAGGAATGCCTTTATGGATTGGGGTTTATCAGGAAACTCTACAACGAGAATAAGTATGACCTGCTTATATTGGATGAGATAAACATTTCCATGCGCGATGGATTTTTGAAGGAAGAAGAGGTGTTGGAGATATTGGAGGCAAAACCAGAGGCTCTCGAATTGGTTCTGACAGGCAGAGGAACACCGCAAAAAATAATTGAGAATGCAGACTTAGTCAGTGAGATAAAAGCGATAAAACATCCTTATAACATGGGTATCCATGGTAGAAAAGGGATTGAGTATTAATGGGTAATCTTATTGTAATTGCTCAATAACCTGTGGCAATTCCATGAGGTTGAACTGCTCAGACAGCAAAAATACAGGAGTCAGAATGCAGATACATTTGCAAGCCGTTCAGGTAGTGTTGTGTTGGTTCACAGTGAATCGTAATTTTTCGTAACTATTCAGGCATAGGAATGATTATAGCAGGGACAAGCCCTGCAGCTACAGCTATTTGTGGGAAACTTGTAGCTGCGACCCTTGTGGTCGCCGTCTTCATTCTGTATTCTGACTCCTGAATTCTGTATGCCTGAATAG
>JAHIZN010000209.1 GCA_018814245.1 bacterium | reverse complement strand
TGGTGGGCAATGGGGGATTTATTGCCACTATCACCCTGACACATGAAGGCACAAACACCATCTGTGCTACTGCCACGGATATGGCAGGCAATATTGGCACAGCAGGCAGCTATTGTCTCCTTGATACAACCTCGCCAAGGATGGAGCTGAGCAACCTTGAGATCATTGGGACAGGGACAGTGGTTGTCAGCGGGACGATTAGCGAGTGCTACGGCACACCAACGGTGATGATCAATGGAGTGGCAGCCATGGTGGGCAATGGGGGATTTATTGCCACTATCACCCTGACACATGAAGGCACAAACACCATCTGTGCCGTGGCAACGGATATGGCAGGCAATATTGGCACGACAAGCAGTTATTGTCTCATGGATACAACCCCGCCAAGGCTATGGATAGGCACACCCGGGACAGGCGAGATCCTCGGAACAGGGACAGTGGTTGTCAGCGGAACGGTTAGCGAGAGCTACGGCACACCAACGGTTATGATCAATGGGGTCGCAGCCATGGTGGGTAATGGGGAATTTATTGCCACCATCACCCTGACTCATGAAGGCACAAACATCATCTGTGCCGTGGCAAAGGATATTGCAGGCAATATCGGCACAACAAGCAGCATGGTCATTCTTGATACAACCCCGCCGAGGTTATGGATAGGCACACCCGAGACAGGCGAGATCCTTGGGACAGGGACAATGGTGGTCAGCGGGACGGTTACCGAGTGCTACGGCACACCAACAGTGATGATCAATGGGATCGCAGCCATGGTAGGCAATGGGGGATTTATTGCCACCATCACCCTGACCCATGAAGGGACAAACACCATCCATGCCGTGACCACGGATACAGTAGGAAATATGGGCACGACAAGCAGTTATGTTATCCTTGACACCATCCCGCCAAGGATATGGATGAGCACACTTCAGGCAGATAATATCTTCGGGACAAGGACAGTAACAATCAGCGGGACGATACTTGAGTGCTACGGCACACCAAGCGTGGTGATCAATGGGATCGCAGCCATGGTGGATAATGGGAGATTTATTGCCACCATCACCCTGACACATGAAGGCACAAACACCATCTGTGCCATGGCAGAGGATACAGTAGGGAATATGGGCACAGCAAGTACTTATGTCTTCCTTGACACCAGCCCGCCAGTACAGGGTGAGGTTTTGGATGGATTTGGTGAGGATATAGACATAACCTCTGCCAGCAGCTATCTGGCTGGGAATTGGTCGCAATGGCAGGATGATGAAAGCGGGATATTAAGATATGAGTGTAGTATTGGCAGCAAGCCGGGTAAGGATGACATTGTTGACTGGCAGGATGCAGGCACAAAAACCTCATGGATGGCTACACAATTACCACTTGTTGGCAGCCGAACATATTATTTTAATGTCAAAGGGATAAATAGGGCAGGCAGATGCTCTGTTGTCGCATCTAATGGGGTGATGGTATTGAATATACGATTAAAATCACCTGACTATGTGCGGGATGGGCTGGAAGGGGATATAGATTATCTTGGTACCACAAGTGTTGTTTATGGAAATTGGTCAAATGTAGATTTGCAGGGTAGGAAATTTGAGTATTATTATGCACTTGGTGATTTGTTTGGAGGATTTGTTATCCCATGGACATGTTGCGGGACTAAAACATCCATAACCGCCTATATTAATTTGAAACACGGACTTCGATATTATCTGTTCGTGAAGGTGATGGATGAAGATGGTTTTTCTTCATCAGAGTCGTCCTCTGATGGATTTGTGGTTGATCTTACCCCGCCCAATCTAAGCTGGATAAAGGATGGACTATGGGTGGAGGATATAGATTATCAGACATCAACCACCCTTTTTGCTCATTGGGCAGACGCAATTGATGCGGAATCTATGATCAAGGAATATCAATACCGTGTCCCGGGGGTGACAGATTGGACACAGATGAGCAGCTTGACACAGGTAGTTTTGCCCAACATTTGCACCGGAGCCTATCATTTTGAATTAAAGGCAATAAATGTGCTTGGTCTGGAATCTGGGGTAATAAGGAGTGACGGGGTAGTTGTTGACCAGACACCACCCTCTAAAATCGGCTGGATAAATGATGGTTTATCCGGGATAGATGTTGATTGGATAAGCACCAAAGAATATTTAAGTTGCAACTTTGCAACTGCAACGGATGCAGAATCAGGGATTTATCGCTACTGGTATTGCATGGGAACAACACAAGGGGGCAGCAATATTGCCAGCTGGCAACAGGCTGGAGGTACATCAACTACCATAGCTAACCATGCAAATATTCAAGCAGGGACACGCTATTATTTTAATATACGCACAGAAAATTATGCAGGGCTTTTGGGTGAGATAGAAAGCAGCAATGGTTTCAGGATAGATACCTCACCCCCAACAGGGCTGATGGTCTCTGATGAGGGTAACTTTAGTACAAATAGCAGCTGTTTGAGGTTTTATTGGCAGGCAAGGGATGATGAATCAGGGGTAGCAGGCTATTATTACAGGGTGGGTGATAAGGAATGGACATCAGTTGGAACACAAACCTGTGCCAAGGTAAGGGATGATTTTAAGCCGGGGCAGAAATATTATTGTGAGATCAAGGCAGTAAATAATGCAGGATTATACACCATAGGCAAGAGTGATGGGATTGTCATTGAGACAACACCACCCCTCGGTACCCCTACCAGCCCACAACCCATCAGTGTCTACTCATTGACCAACACAATTACCCTTAACTGGGATAGTGTTGGTTTGATAGATGAGGAAAGCGGGATAATTAGCTATGAATTAGAGATGAATGATGGTCAAAGGTTTAAGACGCAGCTTACCAGCATTCAGGTATTTGGCACACAAAACTACCCATATCAATCAAGGGTAAGGGCAATCAATGGTGCAGGATTTTATGGACAGTGGTCAGATTGGGGTAATATTGTAGCGATTGATCTGGATAGCCCGAGAAGTGAGATACAGAGTGGTTTTGAGCAATATTGGCAGAATCAACCCACAACCATAACCGTAACAGCTGCAGACACCTTAGGGCTAAGAGAGGTAAGGCTATGCTATGCCTATAGTAATGATGGAAATATCTATACAGCCTGGCAATCTTATGGCATCAGGAGCGTGTCCGGGACACATACAACTGCTGGATTTATGTTTGATTATCCAATAGGTGATGGATACTATCGATTTATCTCCCAGGCAATGGATGTTGCCGGCAGAATAGAAGAGCTTAAGGATAGATTTGAGCTGATGCTTGGAATAGATAGCCAGCCGCCACAATCCTATTGTCTTCCTATTATCCAATATTGTCAGAAGAGGGACATGACAGTAGGGTATAACGCAACAGACAACCTGAGTCTTAAGGAGGTAAGGTTCTATTATGATTATAGCCGGAATGGCTCTGACTGGTCAGGGTATAGGTTATATGGTGTAGGGGCAGGCCCCTGTGCCTGCCCTCTATCTTCAGGGAGTTTTGAATTCAAGGAGGCAGAAGAAGGGTATTATCGCTTTTATGCACAGACTATTGATCTGGTTGGGAATGTAGAGGAAATGCCAATTGGATACGATACCGGATGTCTGGTTAAGGATGGGTACCCTCAATCATGGATAATGGGGATGGATAAATATTGGCATAATAGTAGTACAAATGTAACGATTATGGCCACAGATACGGTTGGATTAGAAGAAATCAGGCTGTATTATAAATTAGCATCTGAAGAGAATTGGACATTGTTTGGTACAACCTCTTTAACCGGCACCTCATCTACAAGGGTATTTTCCTTTGGCACGGGTAAGGATGGTGTGTATGAATTATGTAGTCAGGCAAAAAATATAGCCAATTTAATTGAGCAGGTAGAGAGCAAGATAGAGATCGGGTATGACATGACACCACCAGTTATCAGTCATCTTGGAATATTAGAGGGTGAGGTAATTGAAGGAGGCAAGGGCTGCACCTTGAGCTGGGCAGCAAAGGATAATGTTAAATTGGGCACGATTACCATATTTTACCTAACAGACATGGGTAAGGTAGTAATACTTGAGACAGGGGATGATTCAGGAACATATAGTTGGAAAAGTCCGACTGAATCTTCCTCAACATTTAAGCTAATGTGTCAGGCTTATGACAGGGTAGGTAATTGTGCGGACATAAGCATTAATCTTGTTATTGATACAACACCGCCTATGATTGAAAGGGTCTGGGAATGGACAGCTGAAGATGATAAGGATATAGATGTTGATATTGATGTCGATTATTTGCTCAGATGGGATAGGGCAATAGATGCAGAAAGCAAGATTTTATATTATGATGTCCATGAGGCTGAGGATGGGAAAGGGTTTAGGTTCATAGGGACAACAAGTGGGTATATGTACTCAATCGACCATAAAAAGGAGCAAGAAAAACATGATTATCGATATAAGGTCATGGCTGTCAATCAAGTAGGATTAAGGGGAGGAACAGTAAGCGATGGGATTCGGATAGTAGATAAGATTGAAGATATTAGCACGGATGCGAGCAAAAAAATAGTCTATTTTAATGAACAAGGCAAGACAACAATTATTCAGCTTCCTAAAGGGGCATTTGATAAAAAGGCAATGGTTATTATTCGGGTATTAAAGGATCCTGCATCCGGAGGGTTGATAGCTAAAGCCCCTCTGCTTGATAATCTAAAACTACTTAATGGCTCATTGCGGCAGATAACAGCCATTGATGAGGGAAACAATTTGCTGGAGCCTGTGAAAGATATAGAGGTAGTTATCTCGTATGAGGATGAGGATAAAAAGGATGAGATTAGGGACAGCTTTTATCGGATATACAAACTAAGGGATGGGAAATGGGAGCTGGCAGAGGGGAGTCAAAGGGTAAATGCACAAGAGGATAATATTACCCTGGTAACCAACAGTCTGTCAATATTTGGAATATTTGGACCAGGATCGTTATTAAGGGACAGGATCATAGGGGATGATGTTTACCCATGGCCAAATCCATATAAACCATCAAGGCATAAAGATGGGATGCGTTGGTGGGGGATGCCGGATATGGCAACATTAAGGATATGGACAATATCTGGTGAGTTGATCTACGACAGTATCGTTAATCCCGATGCCAACAGTGTTTTGGAATTCAAGGATGCAGACAACCTGCCGTCTGGAATATATATCTTCGTGATAATAGATAGGTATGGTGGGTGTGCGAAGGGAAAGTTTGGGGTGATAAGGTGAGGGAATAAGATAATCCGCAGATTACGCAGATTTCACAGATTACAGAGAGGATAGGGAAGAAAAATCTGATAGACACCCTTGCCAGTGTGGGCTGGGTTGTAGGGGCAATTCATGAATTGCCCCTACCATGATTGCCACTACAACTGGCGTGGGACGGCAGCCCTTCTGGCAATTGTATTTTAATCTGCGAGATCTGCGGAATCTGCGGATATATTCTCTGAAGGTGGTGATTAGAGATGTGGACAAGGATAATATTTCTATTTTTAATAGTTATCTTGAGTGAGAGTATGGGATATGGAGAATTATCCATGAAGCCTAATGGGGTAAATGTATTAAGGATAAGCCCTGACCCGAGAGGGGAAGCTATGGGTGGTGTTGGGGTTGGATTTTGCGGGGTAAATGCTGCCGGATTATATTGGAATCCAGCCAGCCTGTCAGGAATAGAGAAAAAAGAGCTGTGCTTGATGCATAATGAATGGATAACCGATCTTCAGTATGAGTTTATTGGCGTATGTTTGCCCATTAAGGATAACTATCTTGGGTTATCGACTGCCTATCTTCATATGGACAGAATTGATGGCCGGGATGAAGATAGAAATAAAATCAGTTATGAATCGTATGACCTCGTAAATTCAATTTTCTATGCCAGGGCATTTCAATATTATGGCTGTGGGGTTAGCCTGAAGGCAATATCATCAAAGATATCTGATGAGTATGCGAGTGCTATGGGCATGGATATTAGGATGGTATATAACATGGATGAGAGGATAGGTTATGGCATCAGTCTGAATAATATTGGGCTTAAACCGTATAGGTTTATAGAGGTGAGTGACAGCTTGCCCTTAAACCTTCGGTTTGGAGGCTATTACAAGAATAAACAGGGACTGCTAAGCTGCATAGAATGGGTTAAAGAAAGGGAAAAGGATATTACTGTGGCTTGCGGCTTAGAGTATGAAATATTCAAAGGTTATAAAGATAATAATCTCTACCTGCGGGCAGGATACAATTCAGGCAGAGAAAAAAGAATAGGCTGTGGTATTGGCATAAAGCATTCAAGGTTTAGCGTAGATTACTCTTACAAATCAGGCAATAGCTGGCTGGGAGATACTCATCATGTGAGTATGAATTTGGAATGTGGGAAATGATAATCCGCAGATTACAGATGAGGATTGTAGGGGCAATTCATGAATTGCCCCTACCATGAATTGCCACCACGATTGGCGTGGGTAGCAGTCCCTCTGGCAATTGTCTTTTAATCTGTGAAATCTGCGTAATCTGCGGATATATTCCCTGTAAGAAAGGATGACAATACGATGATGAAAAATAGATTATGCGTAATGATATTTCTCCTCTTTCTGCCTCTTGCGGCATTTGGCAAGGCTAATGATCCTCCAACCATTCCATTGGGAAAGGTATCTACCGTGTGGAAGGGGATTGGCAATCTTCCTTTCTGGACCAGGTCTGTTTTTTCTATTAACGATACCTATTCTGTCAAGCTGTCTGAAGAAACAACCATTTTCAGGCTTGGATTAATCTGGCAGACGATGAATCAAACCATGTCTCCCAAAAGAGGCACCCTTATCACTCGGGTTGAAAAAGAGACCTGTCCTGATTCAGGGGAATGGGGATTGTTGTTTGAAGCGATAAATGAGGTGATAAGCAAAAAAGGAAGTGATGAAGATATTGTTGTAACAAGGGATATTTGCCAGGAAGAGCCTGAGGCAAGATACAGGATTACAATGCAAACCCTAATGCCTTTTGGACAAAAAACCAAACCAAAAACTACCTGCCTTACTGTCTGCTTGACTTCAAAGGCATATACTATTTATACCTCTGTCTCTCTTATTCCACTTTTTACCCCTCATAACCTTGGTGAGAATGGGAGTTATACCAGATTACTATCAGCTGCTGACTTAGCTGGTTTGTCAGGGATGGGGATTGAGGATGCAAGGGTAAGGATAGAGGGTCAGGAGGCATTAGGGTTTGACCTGTCAAATGCCAGGATAGAGATCAATCCAGTTACAGAAGACACACTGAGGATAGACTATTTTCCTGCCAAGCAAGGAACAACCTCAAACCTTTTGCCAGAGAATTTGTGTTTGCGTGATGCTGATCCCGGAGATAGCTATGTGTTGCTTAAGGACTTACCCCTAAGACTTAAATTTATCACAACATTTACCTCGGATAAGAAAGAGATAAAGACACTTGCAATTCGTGTAGTTGGTCCGAAAGAGGCAAGGCTTTTTTCGCCCTCTCCTGATAGAGGGCTTGAGCTGATATTACTGCCGGCTGTAGTCTGGCAGCCTTATGCTCAAACATCTCCAATTATTGGCTCAGTTACCTCAATTGCAGGGATAGAGGAGATGCAGGAAGAGGCAACAAAAGAGACTCCAGCCGTAGAGGAGGCACAGCATGAGCAGCTTTATGAGCAACCTTGTGAGCAGGAAAAAGAGGTGGTGGAAGAGCAGGCGGAAGAGGCAGAGGTAGTGAAAGAGGCAACTCCCCCTATCTCATTAGCAGTCATAGACAAACAGGAAGAGCAGGAGGAAAAGTCAGAACAAACATTCAATCTATTGACCAATGGTGATTTTTCTTCAGGGTTAGAG
>JAHIZN010000208.1 GCA_018814245.1 bacterium | reverse complement strand
GTGATATTTATGCCCTAAATAGGTTGACCAGAAAAACCTGTTTCTCTGGTTTTGAATATGGAATATGACAAATATCACTCACTGGTGAATGTAGTGGATAAAAACATCAATATCGCATTTGTTCACCGAGAATTGCTGTCTCCTTCATCTCCTTATCCCCTTTTATATTACCTGAATAGTTACCTTATTTTTTAATCAATCCATATTCTACAAGCACATTCCTTAGTTTTTCCTTATTAGCCTCTTTTATTTGGACAAGAGGGAGTCTAACCTCAGGTGAGATTATTCCCATAAGAGCCAGAGCTTGTTTTACCGGCACAGGGTTTGTTTCGATAAACATTGCCTCACAAAGGGGAAGGAGCTTATAATGAAGTCGTTTTGCCTCTTCCATGTCTCCTTGATTAAAGGCATCTATCATTTTTTTCATATCCTGAGGCACAATATTAGCTGTTACAGAAATAACTCCTTTACCTCCAACAGCTAATGTTGGTAATACCGTCGAATCATCCCCTGATACAAGGGTTATTCTATCTTCACACAGGGCAATTACATGGCTTATCTGGTTCAGGTTACCGGTTGCCTCCTTAATCCCAACAATATTTTTGAAGTCATGGGCTAATTTAGCCACAGTTTCCGGCATCATATTTACCCCGGTGCGTCCCGGAACATTATAAAGAACCACAGGAAATCCTACCTCAGCAATTGCTTTGTAATGGTAATACAGCCCTTCCTGTGTTGGTTTGTTGTAATATGGGGTAACACACAACACACCATCTGCCCCTATTTCATTAGCATATTGAACCAGGGATATGGACTCTGCCGTACAGTTAGAGCCTGCTCCTGCAAGGATAGGAACCCTTTTATTTACTGCCTCAACCACAATCTTTATTACCCGGCGATGCTCTTCATGGGAAAGCGTAGCAGATTCCCCGGTTGTTCCACAAGGAACAAGGGCATCTGTTCCTTTTTCCATATGAAATTCAACCAACTCCCGTAACTTTTCCTCATCTATTATTCCATTCTTAAATGGTGTAACCAATGCAACAATAACACCCTTAAACATTGTCCTCACCTCCATGTGGATATTATACTTAATGTTAATAGATATGTCAAGCAAGAATTTGTGGTATGTCGGCAATCAGAATTCAGAATCCAGAATGGAGACGGTGACCACAAGAAGGTAGCACTTGCCAGAGGTGCTGCATCTCTGGCGGGTCGCAGCTACAAGGTACAGATGCGTATAAATTGTAGCTGCAGAGCTTGTCCCTGTTGTAAGCTGCAGGGCTCATCCCTGTTGTAAACTGCAGGGCTCATCCCTGTTGTAGCTGCAGGGCTTGTCCCTGCTTAATGAAGTTCCAATTCACGCAATGTAGTATAGATTGCCCCTTTAGGGGTTAATTGACTGCCCATTACCTCTACAGCAGAAACAGACATTTGTCCAAAAGATTTAGTTTGGAGTTCTGCCATTAATTTTGATAATTCATTTCTACCACAAGAACTTTTTACCCTGCCTAAGGTTAAATGAGGAAGAAATCCTTTGGATTCAACAGGAAACCCAAGTTTATTAAGGTTGTTGTCTATTCGTTTAGATAATTGGATACATTCTTCCCTACCTTTATCGACACCTACCCAAATTATCTTTGGGCTTGATAGATTTGGGAAAGCACTTAATGAGGATAAAGATAGCTGGAATTGAGCAGAATCAGAGGTTGACTCTAACACTATTTGACAGATAGATTCTAACTGTCCAATAAGGACATTTCCAATGAATTTCAGGGTAATGTGCAGCCATTGTGGTTCTATCCATTTAACATCAGCCTCAGCTTTTTTTAATTCTGTTTGGATGTTACTCAATGATTCCTTGATTTCATTTGTCATAGTAATAGCTATAAAAGTTCTTACTTCTGTCATCTGACTCCTGACTTCCGGATACCTGCTACGACTCAGCATCCCGTACATGTCGTTTATTAACCATATGCAGGGTAGGATTTTTATCTTTATTCTCAAAATATGCCTCTAAGAGTTTTCTGGTAACAGTACATGCCTTTGCCCGCCATGTATCATAATTAACAATCAACACTGCTATGGCTATCTCTGGATCATCTGCCGGGGCAAACCCTACAAACCATGTACAGTTTTTGGGTTGAGTTTTGCAAGAGAGTGAACCTGTTTTGCCAGCTATCTTGATCCCTGGAATATAAGGATTTCCACGCCGATCATAAAACGCCTTATGAGCATTTCCTTCACCATGAACCGTTTGTATCATCATAGTCTTGATTATTTCTGCAGTTTCAGATGTAATTGGCGTTCTCATCACTTGAGATGCGGGTATTGTAAGAACCCTTCCCTCTGTATCCACAATCTGTTTAATAAGGGTTGGCTTCATTACCTGCCCTTTATTAGCAATAGATGCAGCAATCAATGCCCCATGAAGGGGGCTCATGTTTATATCTCCAAATCCAGCCCCTGATGCGGCAATATTGTATGTTTCATCAGAGATAATAGCTGACGAGACCTCTATGGGTATATCAAGACCTAACTTAGAATTAAAACCAAACTTTGCAGCATATTCTTCCAGATGCGGGTATCCTACATCTACTGCCATTGCCGCAAAGGCTGTATTACAGGATTTGGATAAGGCACCCCCTACACTAATTGGTCCTATATGGACATTGGATGAATCCTGTATCCATTTACCGTCATATTTAAGCCTTTTTGTAGCCTTTAGGATGTCATCAGGATGGATGGTTTCATGTTCAAGGGCAGCCGATAGAGTTACAATCTTAAATATAGAAGCAGCCGGATATGAAGATGAAAGTGCTAATGGAAGGTGGTGATTAAGAGAATCATTCCCCTTACTTGCCATAGCCAGGATTGCCCCTGTAGATGGATCAAGAGCAACAACAGCACCAACTGGTATTTTATATTGCTGAAAGAGATCAACAGCAGTATTTTGAAGGAAGGGTAAAAGGGTAGATATTGCCCTTTTTTTATGGCCAATATTCATGGTGTATTCGTTTTCTGATGTTTGCTTAAAGGGGGCAGGAGAAATCGTTAGCCCACGCATATACGATTCAGAGATTTTTTTGCTTAAATAAGATGCTGAAGCAATACCGCTATAAGTATGATAATACGAAATGCCGAAGACAATCAAAAGCAATGTCATGACCATACAGCATGGCCTATTCCATTCTCTTTTCCATGACAAGCCTTTCCCTTTGTATTTTTTTACATACCTATTCTTCTGATATTTTCTCCATCCCATCAAAAGTCCCCCCCTTTTTTATATGGAATGTTAATTTGTAGCTATTCAAGTGTTCTGGATTCGTAACTATTCAGGTAATAAAAAGGTGATAAGGAGATGAAGGAGATAGGGAGATAATAGATTATTGGTAAATATTTGAGTATCAAGTTATCCTCAGCTGGTAGGGGTAGGGTGGTGAATATCTTATTAACATTACACAAACAAGGCAGAAACCCAATGCTTTGATCT
>JAHIZN010000207.1 GCA_018814245.1 bacterium | reverse complement strand
CACACCCTTTGTGACTCTTCCTCTGTATTTGCGTGCTATTGTTATGCTTCTGTGGCTTAATGCAACAACCGCACAGGTCGAAAAATAGCGATGAAGAAGAGAAACCAACAAGGCTTGCCTGCTGGGTTCAGTCTGTCAACATCCCGGGAACCATGGTTTATTTTAAGAGCTTAAAGACACGAGTCTCTGTTCTCTTTACCATTCCACTCGGTTTTGCTACAGGAATGCTTGCCGCAACCATTGCTGTTGGTGGTTTTATTGGAGTACCTTCAATGATATATGTCTTGGGTGCTCCCAGTCTTATGGCTTCTGCTACAGAGCTGGTTATTGCATTTGTTATGGGTTTGGGGGGTTCTCTTAAATATGCCTGTCATGGATTGGTGGACATTCGGCTGGCAATGATTATCCTTGCCGGTTCCCTATTTGGCATTCAACTTGGGGCTATGGGGACAACTTATGTCAAACCCTTTATAATAAAGGTGGTTATGGGTTTAATCATGATTATTGTCCTTTTCAGCCGGGTTTTAATGGTGCCTGTTTATATGTCTCAACTCGGATTAATACCACATATTCCGGAAGGTATGATGAATCTATTAAAAAATACAAGCTTTGTTATTATGATTATTGCCTTAGCCACAGGTGCCTTTATTGTCCTTAAGTCTATGTGGCAGGGATACCGGACAGCAACAAAAGGAGGAATGTAATTATGGGAAGATACAACAAAATCCTCGTACCCTTTGATGGTTCTGCCTCAAGCAAACATGCACTCCTTGAAGCAGTTAAACTGGTAGATGATGAAAATACACGGATAACGGTCGCCTCTGTTATGCTGCCGTATGATGGGGAGATGGAGTTGATTTGGGTAAAGGATATGAGAGAGGCTATGAGAAAATCCTGTGAATCTATCATCTCTGGGGCTAAAAAGCTCGCCGGTGATTCTATAAAAACTATTTGTGAAGAGGGTAATGTGCATGAAAGGATTATTGATCTGGCAAATGTAGAAGATTGCGATGTGATAGTTATGGGCAGAAGAGGATTACGGCGATTTGAAAGGGTATTGGTTGGCAGTGTAACCGCTCGGGTAATAGGGCATAGCAACAAGGATGTGCTTGTGGTGCCGCAAGGGACAAACATTGGATGGGAAAATATCCTGTTAGCCGTAGATGGCTCAAAATACAGCGATGCAGCTGCCAATAAAGCCATAGAACTTGCCAAATCATACCAAGGGGAATTAAAGATAATATCTGTGGTTGATATTCCAACTGAATTTTATGCTGAGTCTCCAAAAGCAGCAGAAGAGCTTATGGATAAGGCAAAAGGAATCGTTGAGGATGTTTCGAGACAGGCTGAGGCTGCTAATGTTAAATCATCTGGCTATGTTCGTGAAGGGGATGCTACGGAGGTAATAACAGAGGTTGTCGCAAGGGAAAATGCTGATATAATTATCATGGGCAGCCATGGCAGAACAGGTCTCTTGAGGCTTCTCATGGGGAGTGTTGCCGAAAGGGTTATAGGACATGCCTCTTGTCCTGTGCTAATTGTAAAGGAGACCAACACCTAATCTTAAGACAAAGGTAAGATTTCTCAGATTCCCTCGAAATGACAAAAAGACGCATTCCGTAACAGCCTGTCGAGCCATTGATTGTGGTTATAAGCAGTGGTATGCCCTCGGTACGGGTCAGGTGGGCAATATGAGTGTATTCGTGCACAGCAGCCTGTCTATACCAGTTTTCTGTTATTCCAAGTGTGGTAAGTGAGTCTGGTGGGTAGGTGAAGATGTGTATATTCTTGAAGATTGGGTCTGCAAATCCATTGGTAAGCATCCCGGGATCCTCAATCACAATGGGCAGATTTCCTATGCGTTTGTTGCCGGTAAGGTCAACCACATCCTGCTGATAATGCTCAAGATTATTCAGTGCCTGCTCTGCCTCCCATTGGCAGCCTTCAGGATAAAAACAGGTAAAATGTGGCGTTTTCAGGATTTCCCAGTCTGCCCTTGCTTGGGATGAGAAGAGACAGATGGTGATGATTAAGAATAGATTGTTTTTTAGTACCTTCATTTTGTACTTCCTGTTTCGACTACTGTCGTGTCACTTGTGCCAAATTCCTATTCCGTGACAGCTTCTCGAGCTCAACCGCTGCCTTTGACGGTCGGCTGCAACAAGTTATTACAAAAACTGGTGGAGGATAGGGGACTCGAACCCCTGACCTACTACATGCGAAGCAGTCGCTCTACCACCTGAGCTAATCCCCCAATATTTTGCGACCTATGCAATCAAGATTAACCGCAGTAGAGACGCAAGATATTGCGTCTCTACCATCAAATTGTTCTTTAATCTGTGAAATCTGCGTAATTTGTGGATATATTCCCTTACTACTACATTTTGACATTAATTTCTGATAGTTTAATAGTAACTATTCAGATGTGTAATAAAGGAGAAAAGGGGAAGACGGAGAAATGGGGAAGATTAATAGGAGTCAGAATATTCTTAATTCTGTCCTTTTGTATTCTCCCCTGTTCTCCCCTTTCT
>JAHIZN010000206.1 GCA_018814245.1 bacterium | reverse complement strand
TCGACAGGCTGTTACGGAATGAGAATTCGGCACAAGAAGCATACAGCATGTTGTGCCGAATTCACCAACGGGCACTACATATGGTACGGTATTGACGCTGATTATCAGTTCCGTAACAGCCTGCCGAGATTCGCGATTCATCTCCATTCCCTTTCTGCAGATTCGCAATCCGAGATTCGCAATTCGCGATTCATCTCCATTCCCTTTCTGCAGATTCGCAATCCGCAATCCGCAATTCGCAATTCGCGATTCGCAATTCGCGATTCATCTACAAGCTTACCATTGATGCAAAGGTAATCTCAGAAAGTTCATTTATTTTGGCTAAGACATTTTCAGAAATAGCACTATCAAGATTCCAGACAGAGATTGCCTTGCCGCCAACCCCAATTCTGGAAAGCTGCATCCCGCCAATGTTTACACTTTCCTGTCCAATAATCGTACCTACCTTACCAATAATACCTGGTTGATCGGTCTGATTTAATATCAATAGATGACCTGACGGAACAGCCTCAATATCAAACCCATTTATCTTAAGAATCCTTTCCTCCCCGGTCTTAAGTACTGTGCCGGAAACTGTTTGAGAATCTGTAGCAGAGAGAAAAGAAACTGTAATCAAATTTGCAAAATCTTCCATAGCATCACTCTTGCTTTCGACCACCTTGATTCCTCGTTCCTTTGCCATCAGAGGGGCATTTACATAATTAACCGTTGAATCGTGCATAGCACTGGCTAATAAACCCTTGATTATGGCAACAGTCAATGGTGTAACATTATATCTGGCTATATCCCCGGTATATTCTATGTGAATATTTCCCAGACCACCCTCTACCAATTGTCCTGCAAAAGACCCCAATTTTTCTGCTAATCCAATATATGGGCCAAGGATAGCCATTACCCCTGGCTCGACCTGCGGAATATTGACAGCATTTTTTGCTGCCTTGCCCTGTAGTGCTGCCACTACCTGATCTGCTATATCAATCCCTACATTTATTTGTGCCTCGCTGGTCGATGCACCAAGATGGGTTACTGCTATGAAATTATCCAGTTCAAGCAATGGGTTTGCCATATCAGGCGGCTCTTTTTCAAATACATCCAATGCAGCACTGCCAACCTTGCCTGATTTTATCGCCTCATAAAGGGCTGTCTCATCGATAATACCGCCACGGGCACAATTGGTTATCATCACCCCATTCTTCATCTGTTCAAATTCCTTTGTGCTAAGAAGCCCCTTTGTTTTTGGTGAAAGCGGGGTATGAATCGTAATCACATCTGCCTCTTTATAGAGCTCTGGCAGATCAACAACCCTCACCTCTAATTTCTGAGCTGCATCTTCAGAGATAAATGGATCAAAGGCAATTATTTTCATGCCAAAGGCTTGTGCTAATTTTACCACTCGAGTCCCAATCCTGCCCATACCAATAACACCCAGTGTCTTGCCAAATAATTCCCGTCCGACAAACTTCTTCCTTTCCCATTTGCCGCTTCGTAATGAGGTATATGATTGCGGAATCTTTCTTGCCATGGATAGAATCATGGCAATAGTATGCTCTGCTGTAGATATGGTATTTCCATCCGGGGTATTCATCACAATAATCCCACCCTTTGTTGCTGCATCAATATCAACATTATCCAATCCAACCCCTGCCCGACCAATAACCTTACATTTTTTTGCCGCATCAATCACATCAACGGTTACCTTTGTCTCTGACCTAATGATTAATCCATCATATTCGCCGATACAGGCAATTAATTCCTCTTTTGACATCCCTGCCTTAAGGTCATATTCCATCTCCTCTGCTGCATCCAATACAGCCAATCCTTCCTTTGATAATGGATCGCTTACTAATATTCTTGTCATCTTTCACGAGCCTCCTTTTTGCATTACTTAAATTGCTTTTTATTTGTAACTATTCAGGTAATAAAAAGGGGATAAGGAGATGAAGGAGATAGGGAGATAATAGATTATTGGTAAATATTTGAGTATCAAGTTATCCCCAGCTGGCAGGGGTAGGGTGGTGAATATCTTATTAACATTACACAAACAAGGCAGAAACCCAATGCTTTGATCT
>JAHIZN010000205.1 GCA_018814245.1 bacterium | reverse complement strand
ATGTGATATTTATGCCCTAAATAGGTTGACCAGAAAAACCTGTTTCTCTGGTTTTGAATATGGAATATGACAAATATCACTCACTGGTGAATGTAGTGGATAAAAACATCAATATCGCATTTGTTCACCGAGAATTGCTGGCAGACAAAGGGCAGACACACAGGTCTGCCCCTACTTCATGCCCTCCCACAATCTCTTCCCTACCTTCCAGATATCACCTGCACCCAGAGTAATTACCACATCTTGCTCGCAGACAAACCCATGCAGAAAATCAACTATCTCCTCAAAGGTTTGCAAAAACATTACCCTTGAGTGTCCGGATTCTACCAGGCTTTTTACAACTAAGGATGCATCCACCCCTTCTATTGGTTTTTCACCTGCCCCATAGATATTTGTAACTACAACTACATCCGCATCATTAAAACATTGTCCAAAGCCCTTTGCTAATGCTTTTGTACGGGTGTAGCGATGTGGTTGGAATACAGCCACAACCCTTCTGTTGGTTGATTTGGCAGCTGACAGGGTAGCTGCTATCTCTGTGGGGTGATGGGCATAATCGTCAATAATCGTAACATTATCAGCCTCTCCCACTATCTGAAACCTTCTTTGCACCCCACTATAGGCACCAAGGGCATCAACAATCTTCTCAAATTCAATACCCAGATCCAGTCCAACAGCTACAGCAGCCAGGGCATTAGACACATAATGTCTGCCCGGCACATTAAGCCTTATTCTGCCGAGAACAGTATCCTCAAAGACTACTGTGAATTCCGAAGAAAAACCATCAAACCGTATCTCCTCTGCCCGTATCATAGCCCCTTCGGTCAACCCATAGGTAATAACCCTTCTTTCGATTTTGTCCATTACCGACCGAAGGTGCTCGTTATCAAGACAAGCGATGACGCTGCCATAAAATGGCACCTTGTTCATAAACTGCACAAAGGTGTCTTTTATCTGGACAATATCCTGATAATAATCAAGATGCTCCTCATCGATATTTGTGACCACAGCAATAATTGGGGATAGTCTTAAAAAGCTGCCATCGCTTTCATCGCTTTCAGCCACCAAGTATTCTGAACTTCCCAGACGGGCATTGCTGCCAATATCATTAAACCTGCCGCCAACAACCACGGTTGGATCCAGCCCTGCCGTAGAAAGGACTAAGGATACCATGGATGTTGTGGTTGTCTTTCCATGTGCACCAGCCACAGCAATTCCATACTTTAGCCGCATCAATTCAGCCAGCATCTCTGCCCTGGAGATAACCGGTATTCTCTTTTCCCGGGCAGCCAAAACCTCTGGATTTTCTTTTGAAACAGCAGAGGAATAGACGACAACATCAGTATCATCAATATGTTTTGAACTATGTCCGATATAAATCCTTCCACCTAATCCCTGCAGCCTTTTAGTAATCTCTGTCTCGGCCATGTCTGAACCAGTAACAGTATATCCTAAGTTTAACAATACCTCGGCAATACCACTCATCCCCGAGCCGCCAATCCCAACAAAATGAATGTGCTGTATTTTTTTGAACATTTTCGTCCTCCTAATCGTAAGCGTTCAGCTATCAGCTTAAGCAGTGAAAGGCTAAAGCCTGAACTCCAACCATAAAATCAAAACAAATGAAGTGCTTGCATGAATTCATCAATTGACAATTGTTGAATTACTGAATTACTGAATTGCTGATAGCTAAACGCTTACGAATGATTTTTTGCCCTTACAAACATTTTACATAATCGTTCAGGCCATAACATTAAAAGTGTAAGAAGGGGGATATGGAGATATGACATGAGATATGGGGATAATAATATAATCAATGCCTTGAAATCAAAGGGAAGATTACAGTGTTATCATTCCTAAGGGGATAAGTTGTATTATCCTCATATTTTTCTAATCCCTATATCTCCTTATCTCCTCCATAATCCCCCACATCTCCTTTTCTTACACTACTTGAACGGTTACGAATTTAGAGACAGAGGACAGGCATGGGGGCATTGCCACTACGGCATTGGATGTCTCTTTGTACCACTATCTAACAAAAATGGCTGTGGCTACTTTCTCACCGCTGGTGTAGTGGCTGTAATGAACATGAGGATATAAAATTATGAAGAATTGTTGTATGAAATTGGGACATTATATGTATAACAGGTGTATCCTTTGGTTGTTGTTTGGGCTTTTGCTTCTTAGTCAGGCATCCTTTGCTGCGCCAAGTCAGATAAAGAAAACCAATATTACAGGTGCAGCCTTTACTATCTCGTGGATTACCGATAGCATTGGTACAGGTGCGATTCGCTATGGTATTGGTACGGATAGCATAAACATTCTGGCTGCGGATAATCGATTGTCATCCACTCATCATGTTGTGATTGAAAAAGAGTTATCTCCAAATACCACATATTATTATGACATCATCTACGGCGGGAGTACAGATGATAATCATGGACAGCATTATCAACTGACCACTGGTAAGGCTATGAATTACTCAGGAAGTGACTCGATATATGGTCATGTGTATAAAACTGATGGATCTTGTGTTGCTGATGCCATAGTATATGTTCAAATCAATGACCTTGACGGTACGGGTTCTGTGGGCAGCTCTTCGGAATTGTCAGCAGTTGTTAAACAAAACGGCTCATGGTTTATTGATTTGATTAATGTCAGAACCAATGATCTCTCCAGCCTTTTTGACTATTCCTCATCCGGCGACAGCCTCTCCATTTTTGTTCAGGCTGGCATAGATGGGACAAGTAAGCTAATTACCGATATTGCCAATGCCTCGCCCTGCCGGAATATCAGGATCGATATCACCCCGCCATGCAAAATCAATTTCCTTCCGGTAGGAACATCCGGGGTTACCTCTGTATCCCTTAACTGGTCATCCCCCGGTAATGATGGATATTATGGAACAGCTGCTGGATATGAGATTCGATATGCAACAACATCGATTACTGAAAGCAACTGGCTTCAGGCATCTATTGCCTCAGGTACTATTCCTTCTCCAGAACCAGCAGGTACATCCCAGCAGGCTATAATAAATAACCTTGTTCCTGAAACAGGTTATTACTTTGCCATAAAGGCATACGATGAAGCAGGAAACTGGTCTGAGCTGTCAAATCTTGTTGTTGCCTCTACTCTTGTGCAACTATCAAGCGTAACAATTACCACAGCAGCTGCGACAGTAGAAATGCTTGGCACTCAATCCTTCACTGCTCAGGCATTGAATTATCACGGCGTTTCAATTGAAGATGCTGCTTACACATGGACGCTTGAGCCCGCAGGGATAGGGACACTTAACACCACGAATAGTCAAACGGTCATGTTTACTCCTACTAAAACAGGGACAGTGAATTTGCAGGTAACTGCCGGGTTTAAAACACAAAATGCTGCTGCCTCATTGAAAATTACAATAGTCAATGGTATGGTATGCTCTGTCAATATTGAGCAGGCAATAGTTACGATTGAGGCAAAAGGCACGGCATCCTTCACCGCTAAAGCGTACAATCAATATGGGTATGAGCTGACTGAGGTTACCAATCTTGACTGGAAGATAATCCATGGGAGCGGGACAATAAAAAACGGCTCAGGCAAAACAATAGTGCTTGAGACTAACAATGTTGTGGGCACACTTACACTGATTGCCTCTGCGAATACGATTACAGGCACGGCAACAGCGATGATAATTTATGGGAGTGTAACCTCAGTAAGTATCACCCCTTATACAGTCTCGATTGAGGTAGGTGGCACAGCATCCTTCACCGCTAAAGCGTACAATCAATATGGGTATGAGCTGACTGAGGTTACCAATCTTGACTGGAAGATAATCCATGGGAGCAGGACAATAAAAAACGGCTCAGGCAAAATAATAGTGTTTGAGACTAACGATGTTGTGGGCACACTTACACTGATTGCCTCTGCTGATACGATTACAGGCACGGCAACAGCGATGATAATTTATGGGAGTGTAACCTCAGTAAGTATCACCCCTGATACAGCCTCGATTGAGGTTATGGGTACTAACTCCTTCACCGTATCTGCATTTAACCAATTTGAACACCCAATCCCTGCCTCGGAGTTAATCTATAACTGGGGATTAAGCGGCATGAGCGGGACATTTACGCCAACGGCTACTGATACAGTTGCATTCACCGCAGGCAGCAAGACAGGAAAGGTGTATATTACGGCTGGGGTTTCGGGTAAAACAGCTACGGTTACAATAACACTTACCCCTGGAGCAATCAAGCAATTGGTATTTATCCAGCCAGCAACAGCAGGGACATTGACCGTGGGTATGCCCGGCACAATAACCGTTCAAACGCAAGATGAATATGGCAATGTCAGCCCTGCCGGCAGTATAACCATTATTGTCAATGGTAATACTCAATCACGATTTGCACTTTTTCCCTTTGATACTGTATGGACAGAGACAGACACATTTCCTCTTGCCGGGACAAGCAATCTTACCTTTTTCTTCAAGCAAAATGGAATAGATATGGCTGCAACCATTACTGCTGCAGCGAATAATCTGGCTACAGCCACCATGGTTATAACCATTGAATTATTAGGCAGTCAGACTACTGGTCAGATTATAGCTGATGATGGCAGAACAAAGCTGGAGATTGGAACAGGAACGCTTATTGGTACAGGTTACATCGAGATAACCTCAACAGTGGATACGACTACTGATCAGACAGCGATTAATGCAGCCAATACGGCAGATGATGTTGACAAGCGAACCAATCGGGTGAAAGGGACATTGCAGCATTTTAATCCACAGGGTGGTGTATCAGCAACCTTGACCACTACCGGTACAATCACCATTTCTTACAACGATCAAGGCAACGACGCAGCTGGCAACCAAATAAGGGAAGACAGGCTGAAGATTTATCAACTAACTCAAGTAAGTGATGGGTGGCAATGGATAGAGATTCCTAATTCAAAGCCAGACATATGGACCAACACGATTTCTGTACCAGTAACATATCTTTCCTACTTTATCCTGATGTGTCCTGGATTTGAAGTTAATCTAAACCAGGTGATTGTCTATCCTAATCCTAATCTGTCGGATAAACATGATTGCAACATTTACTTTGATATGCTGACTGAAAATTCCACCATCAAAATCTTCACCATAGCTGGTGAATTGGTGCAAGAGATAAAGGCAGATAGTTCACGAATGCACTGGAATACCTGCAATGAATCAGGCGAAAAAGTAGCCTCCGGCATTTATGTCTATTTCATCAAAGATGCTGCTGGGAACAAGAAGACTGGCAAATTGGGTGTGATAAGGTAAAGAGACCGAATGGTATGCTAAACTCGATGTTCAAGTTTTAACACAGGTGAATTGAGAACAGCACCCCAATTTATTGGGGTGGACCAGAAAATAGCCGAACAATTCAACCGCTTCAGCGGTTTAAGAGGAGGGATACCATGTTGCATTCACAAATAATGGAAACCGCTGAAGCGGTTATTATTTTCACATTATCCTCAACCACCACCATGATGAATCATGGTGCTCATCTCAATAAAGGAGGCGTTGTTTATGGGTCTTGCAATAAGAAAAAAAGAAGAAAGGTTCACTTATGGAGATTATTTGCAGTGGACAGATGACCAGCGGTGGGAATTGATAGATGGGGCAGCATACGATATGAGCCCTGCTCCATCAAGAAGACATCAGGTGGTTGTGGGAGAATTGTACAGACAGATTTCAACTTATTTGTTGGACAAACCCTGTCAGGTGTATGTTGCCCCCTTTGATGTTCGATTGCCTGAAGCTGATGAGTCTGATGAAGAGACAGGAACCGTGGTTCAGCCGGATATTGTGGTCATTTGTGATAAAAATAAACTTGATGACAAGGGATGTAAGGGCAGCCCTGATATAGTCATAGAAATTTTATCCCCTTACACAGCCAAAAAGGATTTTGTAACCAAATACCATTTATATGAAAGGCATAAGGTAAAACAATACTGGATATTTGACCCTGTCACAGAAGAGGTATCTATATTTAAGCTTAATAATAATGATAAGTATGGAGAGCCTGAAGATTATAAGAAGGAAGATACGATAAAAGTGGATATTTTCAAGGATTTGGAAATAGATTTGAGGACAATATTCAGAGAGGATTAATCGTAAGCGTTTAGCTATCAGCAGTCAGATGCTATCCTCTTGCCCATGCCCTGACCATGTTTCACATTTTTACTGCAAAAACTGGGGACAGCGCCAATACTGTTCGGAATGATTTGGCATGATTCTTGCATGTAATCATTT
>JAHIZN010000204.1 GCA_018814245.1 bacterium | reverse complement strand
TTGAATCAGAGAAAGAGATTAAGATTTTTTCTCCAATTCTCCCTTTTCCCCATTTCCCCTTATCTTACACATTTGTATAGCTGAATAGTTACCAATAATTTAACAATTGACAATTGCTGAATTGTTGAATTGTTAATCATTTTGCGATACATGCTTCTGTTGTTTTGCAGCATTTCCCATCAGAATTCTATCCCCCAAAGATGTGGGTAAGGATAAGTCCCAAGAGGGGAATACCCCTAATCCCTCCGAGGAGGGGAATATGCCGTAGGGGCAGACCTTGAGTGTCTGCCCTGATACCACAAAGTGAAACACCGCAAAGTAAAATCCCACACATCTAATCTTGTCAAGCAATTCAACTTTGGCTTTATTTTGGAGTATATTGACCGTGTCAATGTATGCAGTGTCACGGACACTACACTGCACTCCATACCAATTTCGCCCCTCATGATCCTGCGACTCTGCGACATAAATAAATCAAGAAATTCAACAACGACCGCTATCATTTTTGTTAAGTTATTAAGTTAACTCCGTCCCCCACTATCCCTATCGTTTCTTCTCATCTAATTTTGTATTTTCCGGCAAATAATTTTGATTGGTTACAATGCTTCGCCCCAGTTCCTTTTCGGTCTCTTGGCGTGCTTTTCCGGCTACCCTCCCACCACGTTTGGCAACCCGTTTGCTTTTTTCAACGGTTTCGGGCTTTTCATTCTGCGAAATCTCGGTGGTGACCTTCTCTCCTAACATGGTAAAGATCAGTTCCAAATCGGTCATGTGGTCGCGCAGGTTCTGGTTCTTCATGGTCAATCCTTTCAATTCTTTGTATTCCGAAGGGGTTAAGCCAAAAGCAGCTTTTGATATTTCAGCGGTAAGAATGGAAAAATCCCGTTCGTTCTCAATACCCCTTTCTTTCCATTCGTCAGTAAGATTCTGGCGAATGGCTATGCCTCGCAACCGTTTATCAATCCAATCCATGGGATACCCTTTTTTTTCGTACAGTTCCTTCATCCGTTCTTGCGCCAGCTCAGGGTTTTCAATTTCCTGCACCCTTTCATAACCCACTTTAGCCAACCAGCGTTTGAAGGGCTCTGCTTTGGGGGAGGGAATAGACTGAATGATGCGGAACATACTTTCTGTATTGGCGCAGTCGGTTGCATATTTTTTGCCGTCAGATGCTTCTAATTTCAGTCCGTGACAAAATGTCACGACCTCGCTTCCTTCTTGATTCAGCCGTTGTTTCAACTTTCTCCAGTAGGCGCCTGCATCCGGGCTATCGGTTAATGCCCCGCATACATCCACTACAGAAAAATACCATTCCTCATTATACCACACGCGACGAATTTTCCTGTTCTCAAAAACAATTATTTTGTTTCGTTCCATTTTGTCTTTCCCCTTTTTTTATTTATGCCCATCCACAATGGCGATCTCTTAATAGGCCGCAGTATACCTGCACCCCTGAAAACTCCCCCTTCTCAAAAATTCAGCCTCAATTGCAGCAAGCATCGCATTCTTTGGTTTCTCCCAACGAGGGGCAATAAGCAGGTCATCTCCAGTCACCTCGCCAAAAAGCCGCTGAACCGTAACACTTGGAGAGAGATATTCAAGTACATCACACACCAGAGGAATATATTCCTCAATGGTAAATACCTTAACCCTTCTCTGATAAAACTCTTCAGCCAATGGAGTATTTTTCATCACATGAAGGTGATGGATCTTAATCCCGTGTATGCCCATTCCTGAAAGCGTTTTTATGGTCTCTATCATCTCATCCCTTGTTTCACCCGGTAACCCAAGGATGATATGCACACAGATAAATATACCCCTGCCCCTTGTTCTGTTTATTGCATCCTCAGATTGGGCAAAGGTATGTCCCCTGTTTATCGCCTTCAGGGTATGATCATGAATGGATTGAAGCCCATATTCTATCCAGACATGATGGTTTTTTGCATATCCTTCAATAAGTGAAAGGGTTTCATTGTCCACACAATCTGGTCTGGTACCAATACAAAGCCCAACCACATCACTATCAGATAAGGCATCATCATACAGCAATTTTAACTTTTCAGGTGATTTATAGGTATTGGTGTAGGGCTGAAAATAAATCAGAAACCTGCCCTTTCTCTTGCTTTTAAGTTTTAGCCTCTGAATTTGTTCCTGAATGCTAACAGGAGGTAATTTCTCAATTATCAGTGGAAATTGGCAGTCGCAGGCTTTAGCCTGCGTTATTTTACGCAGGCTAAAGCCTGCGACTGCCACTGGTAACTGACCAATTACCGGAGCATGATTATCGCAGGCAGCTTGGCTGAAGCCAGGGTTATAACAATAGGTACACCCGCCATAACCAACCCTTCCATCACGATTGGGACAGGTGAACCCAGCATCCACACAGAGCTTGTGTACTGGAAAATCAAATCGTTGAGACAGGAATTGCTTGAATGAGAAATAAGGCTTGTTTCCAAAATGCAGAGGCAGAACCTCTGGCAGCGGCATACTCACTAAAACTTCCACACCCTAACCCTCGCTATCGGCTTATCTTTACCCACAAGTCCAACCACCATTAATTCAGCAATTCAACAATTGACAATTGCTGAATTGCTGAATTATTAATCATTTTGCGGTACATGCTTCTGTTGTTTTGTCGCATTTCCCGTCAGAATTCCGTCCCCAAAAAGATGTGTGTAAGGATAAGCTATCGAAGGACATAAAGGGCAGGCACAGTGGCCTGCCCCTACATAACCCTGACATTTGTCAGCTCAGCCTTTAACCAGCCTGCATTGGTTTGACATTTTATCCTTATTGGCAGCCGTTTCTTGTCATTCGTAAACCAAACAATTACATCCCCGGAAGAGCTGACAACCTTTAGTGTAGAAAATTCACCATATGTCACACGAATCCTTTCCTGCTTTGCCACCCTTGCTATTATTTTCTCAGTATTGTCTTCTTTAAGGAGAGCAAAAGAAAGGGAGCTATTTGTTCCCAATTCTGTTGTTCGCAGATAATAAATCAAGGCAGGGATATTTATGGTGTTGGGCTGTAGGGACAGAACGGCTTGTTTCTGTCCAATTTTTTTATCCCCTGTACCATTGACAATGGTTATGGTGCCAAGATGATTCCTTTGGTCAATTTCAGCAGTCCAGTGCTTGATATATTTGCCCTCTTGTGTCTGATTATTGATATATATCGGCAGGGAATCCTTTATGGAAATATGTGTTTCGATCTTGTTGTGCAGCTTATAAATCCTCGAAGCAAATGGCGATGTTTTGGTTTCAGAGATTAACTTAAGTGTTTGTGACCCAGGCAATAAACATGCCTGCATGGTCTGTGCCCCTATTTTTATCCCAAACATCTCTACTGAAAAAGACAGCACCTCTTCCTTGCTAAATGGCAGCTTTTCAGCAAAACCATAGCTGTAACATCCAATAATTATGCTTGCTATCAAGAGAGACAGCTTAACCCATCTGTGTCTATGTGCCTTTGTGCCGTTATATGTTTCGTGGATTTTCATATTTACCGTCCCATAGCCAATCTTGAGATAAGATACTTTGGCAACCCTGCCTCAACCATTTGTCCCTGAGTTTTTTTAATATCATACGGAATCTTTTTTATGGTTACAGTCATTGTCTCTATGTCAAATATCCCAAAGGATGCACGATTATCCCCGTCCCGTGGCTGACCAACACTTCCAACACTAATAATACTCTGAATATCATTTGACAGACGGAGTACATCCCCGTCTGTAAGCCTCAAATTTTGAATAGGGGATACTTCTGTCAATTGTCCTTGCTTTCTAAAAAAAGTGGCGGGATAATGAGTATGTCCTATTAGCAAAAGTTTTCTATGTTTCATAAGATCAAAGCTCTTTTTTGCGGTAGCACCAGTCATAATATATTCATCTGTAAAGTGATAAAGGCTTCCATGAACAAGGATGAAATCCTTTTGCGATATAACCTCTGGAAGATGAGAAAGATATTCCTTGTTTTTTGCAGTAAGCTGTCCTTCTGTCCAGAGGATTGCCTCCTTAGCATGAGAATTAAACCATTCTGCATCCTCCCAGCCAATAGATGCAAGGTCGTGATTACCGGCAAGTATCAGCCCATCGATTTTATTAATTCTTTCCACACACTCGTTTGGGTTTGGTCCATAACCAACAATATCTCCCAGACAAATTATTTTGTCCACCTTTGCTATTTCCATAGCAATTAAGACAGACTCAAGGGCTGCAAGATTACTATGAATGTCAGACATTATCCCATATTTCATAATCCTAATATTCCTTTTATAAAATTAGTTATAGTAGTTTCTTTGGCAAATGGTTTTTCGGTTTTTTCCTGTATTTTTTTACCTATGGCAATTACCTCTTTCCCTGATGCTGGTGTTTGAGTTATCATAATATTTCTGGCTATGTTGTATGCATATTGTCCCTCTTCAGAGATAGTCACCCTATCCTTACCGTATTTTTCGGCAATAGTTGTAATCTGTTCTTTATGTTTTTTGACTCGAATATCTTCTTGCCCTTCCCTCGGCTTTGTCCTTTCTTTTTCCATCTGTTGCTGTTCTTCTTCATTGGTTACCTCTTGGGGTCTGAGCAGATTATTCATGTTAAGGATGTCCATTTTTTCTCCTTATGGCAGGTGCTGGGTAATGTTTGGTGTTACATTTGATACGACCATTTATTCAATATCCTTCTCATCTATATTTTTAATCTCAAGAGACATCTGATCTTTTATCTCGTCCGTAGCCTTTTTAATCTCTCTGAGTCCTCGTCCAAGTGCCCTGCCAATTTCAGGTAATTTCCTCGGACCAACAACGATTAAGGCAATTATCAGGATAACAATAATTTCTTGCGTGCCTATCCCAAACATTTTTTGTCTTCTCCTATTCCTTAAAACGATATGGACACTCTGCCTTTTCTTTTAATTCACAAGAAAGAATATTCGTAATCGTTCAGGCTATAACATTAAAAGTGTAAGAAGGGGGATATGGAGATATGACATGAGATATGGGGATAATAATATAATCAATGCCTTAAAATCGAAGGGAAGATTACAGGATTATCATTCCTAATGGGATAAGTTGT
>JAHIZN010000203.1 GCA_018814245.1 bacterium | reverse complement strand
TTCAGGTAATAAAAAGGGGATAAGGAGATGAAGGAGATAGGGAGATAATAGATTATTGGAAAGTATTTAAGTATCAAGTTATCCCCAGCTGGCAGGGGTAGGGTGGTGAATATCCTATTAACATTACACAAACAAGGCAGAAACCCAATGCTTTGATCTTATCCATCCCCTTTATCTCCTCTATCTCCGTATCCCCCTTCTTACACTACCTGAATAGTTACGATAATTACATCTAAATTTCAAACTGGAGGCAAATATGGAGGGTAGAGCAAAAAATTTTTTTATTGTATCTGAAAAGGATGTTAAATCAGGCAAGACAACAGATGTGTATTTCAAGAAAACCGTGGAGATACTGCAAAAGGCTAAATGCAGCAAACAGGTACGAGCAGAGGTCAGGGCTTCATCCTTGCCGGAAAACTATTCATGGGCAGTACTCTCAGGCATAGAAGAGGTTATCTGTTTGTTTTCAAATCTTAGAGCAAACATTCAGATTTTGCCAGAGGGGACAATCTTCAAAGAAGAGATACCTGTTTTAGAGATAGTTGGAGAGTATGCAGAATTTGCTATGTTAGAAACAGCTATTTTAGGGCTGTTATGTCAATCGTCAGGGATTGCAACCAAGGCAGCACGATGTCGAGTTGCAGCTGGAAACAAAACCATTTTGAGCCTTGGGGCAAGGCGAATGCATCCAATCATAGCACCCATGATAGACAGGTCAGCATTTATTGGTGGCTGTGATGGTGTATCAACAATAAAGAGTGCTGAAATACTGCAAGAAAAACCTCAGGGAACAATACCCCACTCCTTAATACTCATACTGGGTAGTCAGGAAGAGGCATTCAGGTTGTTTCACGAGACCGAGCCATCAACAATAAAGAGAATTGTCCCGATAGATACCCTTGGGGATGAGAAATTTGAAGCGATTAAGGCAGCACAAACCTTAGGCAATGACCTTTTTGCAGTATGGCTTGATACCCCTGATTCAAGACGGGGGGATTTTAAGCGAATTATAGAAGAGGTGAGATGGGAGCTTAATTTAAGGGATTTTAATAACATAAAGATATTTGTAAGTGGTGGATTGGATGAATACAGTATTCAGAGATTAGGCTCTGTAGTTGATGGATATGGTGTCGGTACAGCATTAAGCAATGCACCGGTAATCAATTTTAGTATGGATATTGTTGAAATAAATGGTATTCCTATTGCTAAGCGAGGCAAGATGTCTGGTTCAAAGGCTGTGTATCGATGTACCAATTGCTATCAAATAAAGGTTGTATCAAGAAAGAATGATCTTCTCCCCAGTTGTTCATGTAATGGAAGACTGCAACAATTATTTCTTCCAATTATGACTGATGGAAGATTAGAAAGACAACTCCCATCTCCGCAAGATATAAGAACTTATGTATTAAGGCAGTTAGAAAATATGAAGCTGAAATTGTAATTTTGCTGTAACCTTCAGGCATACAGAATTCAGGAGACAGAATGGAGACAGCGACCACAAGAGGAGAGCACCTCTGGCAGGTCGCAGCTGCAAGTTTCCCACAAATAGCTGTAGCTGCAGGGCTTGTCCCTGCTTTAATTATGTCTTACACCTGAATAGTTACAAATTCATTAACTATATTCCAAAAATACTTGACTTTTTCCCTTTCATGTGCTATATTAGAACAGTACTATCTTGCATCTTTACTACAGAGGGAATACAAAATGAAAATTACTCTCGAAGAATGCAAACAAGCCATCATAGAATATTCTTCAAAAGATCCGCAAGTAATCGCTTCTTATTTGTTTGGTTCTATTCTCACAGATATAACAGTAGCAGAGGATATAGATATTGCTTTTTTACTACAAGGTGAGGATTCTGTAAACGGCTTCCAATCCTCCATAAAGATAGATGCAGGTCTTTGTCAGTTAACAGGAAAGGATCATTTTGATGTAGTTATTCTGAATAATGCCCCAGCAGCATTTAGATATGATATTATCACCAATGGACAACTTATTTTTTGTTGTGATGAAAAGCAAAGACAGGAGTTTGAATCTTTGGTTTGTCGGGAATATTCAGGGTTTAAGCATTATTTGGAATATTATGATGATTATCTTCAGAAAAGAATGAGCAAAGACAATCAAAAAGCTGTGTTTAATCGGGAAATAGTGTTCCAAAGGGTTAATCGAGCCGAGATGTCTCTGAAAAAATTATCTCAACTCAAGGAAATTTCAGAAGCAAACTTTGTTGTTAATTCTCATAATATTGCACTGACAGAACACTATCTGAGGGTAGGGGTTGATTCTCTTGTTGATCTATCCAACCATATTATTGCGGTTCAGGGGCTTGGCAGACCAGGAAGTAGTCGTGAGATAGGAAATATTTTAGGTCAGGCAAATATCATTCCCATGGATTTTATCAAGAAATGTATAGAATTAATTAAACTTCGGGATAGATTAACCCATCTTTACTGGGAGGTAGAACCTGCAGAGGTTTTTGAGGTGCTCCAGAAAGAACTTTCAAATATTACCAGCTTTCTGAATTACTTGCTGCAGCATGTGGAAAATCAATCAGCTCAGTAGTTATTGTCTACATATCCCTCATCTCTGCTGCCATACGCAAGAGGCGACCACAAGGAAAAAGCCCCTCTAACCAGCCAAGTCTCTACAAATAACTGTAGCTGTAGGGTTTGTCCCTGACTTAATCATGTTTTATGCCTGAATAGTTACCAATTCTATTGCCTCGATCAACAATTCTCCTTTTGATAGCAGATAAGTTTTACATCCAGCCTTTTTCCCTGCATCTATATCCTTTTGTTCATCCCCAATCATCCATGAGTTTTTTATGTCTATATTAAAATCCAGTAATGCCTGCTTAAATAGCCCATCCTTGGGCTTTCTGCAATCACATCCAATGTCCGGCAAGTGAGGGCAGTGATAGATGGCGTCTATGGTTACACCCTCTTTTTTTAGGTCAGCAAGCATCTGTTCATGCACACTTGCTAAATCATCCTCTGTCATTATCCCCCTGCCAATCCCGGATTGGTTGGTAATAATGATAACTAATAATCCCTTTTGCTTGATCTTTTTTATGGCATCTATTACTCCTGGGAGGAAGATAAACTCGTCATACGATTTTACATAATCTCCCTCTAATTTTTTGTTGATTACCCCATCCCTGTCAAGGAACACAACCCGTTGAGGTAGGGGCAGACCTATGTGTCTGCCCTGAGTAGGGGCAGACCTATGTGTCTGCCCTGAATAGGAATCGGGAAGAAGTGAGAAGTGCCGGATTTGCCCTGTCTCGGTTGTATCTATTACACATGTCTGACTTCTGATTTCTGACTCAGGAAGGGTGGGAAGGGTAGGAAGGGCAGGAAGGGCAGAAAGGGCAGGAAGGGTGGGAAGGGTAGGTTTGGAACCTGCCCCTACGAGGATACTGCATTCTGTTCTTCTGTCTTCCATCTTTTGGTCTCCTGTTTATCATGGCAGACACATAGGTCTGCCCCTACCCCTTTACCACCCCTAATGGTCTTATCTTTGCCACTTTTTTGGCAATACCAGCCTGATGGAGAATATTAACCACAACATTGACATCCTTATATGCCTCAGGCATCTCTTCTGCCAGGGTTTCTCTGCCAGAGGATCGTACAATGATACCTTGATCTGCAAGCTCTCTGGCAATAGATCTACCCTTTGCCTCTTTTGTTGCCCTGGTTCTTGACATTATTCTGCCGGCTCCATGACAGGCTGTTCCAAAAGCCTCATTCATGCCAAGTTGTGTGCCAACAAGAACATAAGATGCCCTGCCCATATCGCCCGGAACAATTACAGGCTGCCCAACGGCCTTGTACTTTTCAGGAATATCAGGGTGTTTTGCTGGAAATGCACGGGTTGCTCCCTTGCGATGAACACAGAGATTTGTTTCTTTACCATCTATAATATGTTTCTCTATCTTGGCAATATTGTGGGCAACATCATAAACCAATTGCATCCCGATTTCTCTATCACTAAGCTTAAGAATCCGCTCAAACACGCCTCTTGTCAGGTGCATGATACACTGTCGATTTGCCCATGCGTAATTCGATGCACATGCCATTGCCCCAAGGTATCCCTTGCCTTCCGGGCTATCTACCGGAGCACATGCCAGCTGTCTGTCTGGCAGATAGATACCATACTTACGGCTGGCATCACCCATGGAGCGAAGATAATCCTCACAAACCTGATACCCAAGCCCACGCGATCCGGTATGGATCATGACTGTAATCTGCTGTTCCTTTAATCCAAATACACTGGCTATTTCTGGATCAAACACCTCATCAACTACCTGAATCTCCAAAAAATGATTACCAGAACCAAGCGTACCAAGCTGGTTATGTCCACGATCCAATGCCCGTTGGCTTATTTGTTCAGGATCAGCAAATGGTAATTGCCCATGCTCCTCTGTATACAGTATATCTTCAGGAATGCCGTAACCATGATTTACTGCCCACTGAGTACCTGTATGCAAAACCCCTGCTGTATCCTTTGGTGAGAGCTTGATTGAGCCGCAAGAGCCTACACCAGAGGGAACATTGCGGAATAATCCATCAACAAGGGCTGGCAATCTATCCTTAATATCAAATAATGTCAGGTTTGTCCGCAGCAGTCTAACCCCGCAATTTATATCACTTCCTACCCCGCCCGGAGAGATGACACCACCCTTAGCAATCTCTGTTGCCCCTACCCCGCCTATGGAAAAGCCATAGCCCCAATGAATATCAGGCATGGCTATGGAATACTTAACAATGCCTGGAAGACAGGCAACATTGGCTACCTGAATAGGGGTGCTATCATTTTTGATATATTCCATCATCTCAAGATTGGCATAAATAAGACCAGAAACCCTCATCTGATCCATGTAGCTTGTGGGTATCCTGAATCGATAATCATCAATTTGTTCTATTGGTCCTTGCCATGTGTTCATAAAGGTATCCTTTTGGGAAACAAAATGCAGAATTCAGGAGTCAGGAGTCAGAATGCAGATACAGGAAAAGAGCCACAAAGGGGGTAACTCCTTAGGATAAACCTTTATCGGGCTCTTCTCCTTTGTGGTTACCTTGTTATCGTTATCGCTCGCAATTGTGAAAGTAAACTCACGATGGTAATCTTCGTAGCTTGCAAAATCCACAGGTTATTGAGCAGTTACCGATTAAGCCTCGATAACTACATGCAGGCATTCTCATTCTGACTTCTGCATTTTTCCCTTTCTGTATCTTCTTCCTCCTGACTCCTGAATTCTGTATTCTGTATAATTATCATACATCAAATATCACCCGGATTTCCCATCCACATCCGGTATCCTCAATCTTCAACTGATGATAGGTTACGGTCTTTATCTCTTGCAGTAATTGATGTTTTCCGGAGGTATATTTTTCGCCGTAAGCCTTTGCCTTGATAAGGGTTGGTGTTAATTCCAATATAGTAATCTTATTAAATAGCATCTCTTTTGTGGAACAATGATACAACAATTCGCTCAAGTAATTTACAAGTAACTCATCCTGATTGTACCCGGTTACTTCAATATCCATAGATTTTTTAGGGGTAATATTATCTGGTTCTGTAAGAAGGGCAAACATTCCGCAGGCAATATTAGCAAATGCCTCTTCCATTGTATTTCCATAGGCTATTATACCAATATCTGCGGTATGTTCAAAAAAATCAAACCTCTTCGGAATGGGCGTAATATCCTGAGTATTGTCCATAACCATAGTGATATCCATAATTAGAGAGATAACCCGGGACAAAGTGTTCAACACTGGCAAGAATATATCCCAGGACATTGGCATGAACATTTGAAAGAAGCGACCTTGTTCTGGCAAGAGCCTCTCGCTGGGTTCTCCACGATTGAACAACAATAACAATACCATCAACCAATGTTCCCAATATCCCTGTATCAGTGATAGCAAGTACCGGAGGTGTATCCAAAATAACATAATCAAAACGATTTTTAAGTTCAGATAGCAGTTCTCTCATACGGTGAGAGCCTAAAAGCTCTGCTGGATTAGACGGTATCCTGCCTGCTGTAAGTACCGTTAGATTTTCTATCCTGGTTTTCTTAAAAACAGCATCTAATTCTACTCCTTTCATGAGAATATCCGACATTCCCCCATCCATTCTTAATCCTAACAGATTATGAATATTTGGCTTTCTCAGGTCACAGTCTGCTAAAAGAATATTTTTATGTAGATCCTGTGCCAGGGCAACAGCCAGATTAGTAGCTGTAGTTGATTTACCCTCGTGATGAATAGAGCTTGATACAGCAATAAGCCGCGGAGGATTTTCAGGGTTTACCCGCTGAAGATTGGTTCTTATGATTCGATATTGCTCAGAAATTGGGGTTTTTGGGCTATGATAGGTTACAATTCGGGCATCTATCCCTGAATCATCTTTAGAGTAAGCAATAGCTGTGGCTGAAAAGTTATTGGATATAGTTTGTTCCTTTACATTAGGTGTCTTTTTTTCTCTTATGGTTGCAAGTAATTTTTCTGACAATTGTCTTCCTCCAGCTCTTTTTTCGCGAAAAGAACGCAAAGAAGCGTAATCTACGATCTTTTGCGTTGGATACCACCTGAACGCTTACTTTGTACTACTACTGTTGTTATTTCCAAACATATTACCCAATAGATTTTCCAAAGAGAGATATTGGATAAAAGGAGAACTAATTCGTCCCAGGGTGTCAGTTATCCGGGGTATTAAAGCCATAGGGACATAAACAACATCCCCTGAATCCAATTTTATATCCTTTTCCATCTCACCCTTATAAAGGATATTATAAAGGTTTATAATTTTAGTAACAGGTTGTGGTTTTCCAGGGGTAATGACCTTTACTCTTTTCAGATCAGCATCCTTTGTTGGCAATCCAGCCTTTAATACAGCCTCTCGAATAGTAATATATTCACCACCAATCGAATATTTTCCGGGCTGTATTACCTGTCCTAAGATATAAACCTTTTTGCTGAAGTATCCAATGATAGTGATGGTAATCTTTGGATCTTCAATATATTTGCCAAGTTTTTCATATAATATTTTTTCTAATTCATTTGTAGTTATTCCCTCAACCTTTACCTCGCCGAGTATAGACATGGTGAAATTACCTGCAGGGTCAACCTTGAATTCACCACTTATCTCAGGATTATCCCAGACAACAATCCTGATTATATCCTCAGAACCAAGAAGATATGATGAACCCTCCTGTGCAAAACCAATACTGCTCAGTCCAAGAGAAAAAAGAACAAAACCAAGAACAATCATCTTTTGTAGCTTCATCTTCATCAGATTCCCCTTTAATTTCAGATGTAATTATAATAATACCATAATTTTTTCGATTTGTCAATAGAATTTGCTAATAACTGAAACTCCGACATAAGAATGAGTCTCTATTCCTGTTAAGACATCACCTCGTAATTTTTTTTTAACTTGTGTACAATATCTAATTTTGATAAGGAAAGCAGTAGAGAGGCGATAATCGTGTCTCTATGTCTGCATTCA